>JAKSNX010000050.1 GCA_024405815.1 Paludibacteraceae bacterium
TAAACGACCAAGAGCAATTTCGTCGTCAGAGTATGGCGACATTAAGGGAGATGGGTATTAACCCGTATCCTGCAGCAGAGTATGTAGTTAATGCCTATTCTGATGAGGTTAAGGCAAATTTCAGTGATGATGGTGAGCCACGCCAAGTATCTATGGCGGGCAGACTTATGAGCCGTCGTATAATGGGTAAGGCATCGTTTGCTGATTTAAAAGATTCAAAAGGCAGAATCCAACTTTATGTATCGCGTGATGAGATTTGCCCTGGCGATGATAAGGAACTTTATAACACCGTATTTAAGAAACTGCTTGATATAGGTGATTTTATCGGGATAAAAGGTTATGTATTCCGCACGCAGACAGGCGAGATTTCTGTGCATGTGTCTGAACTTACGGTGCTTAGCAAATCTCTTAGACCTCTGCCAATAGTTAAGGAGAAGGACGGAGTAGTTTATGACGATTTTTCTGACCCTGAATTAAGATTCCGTCAGCGTTATGTAGATTTGGTTGTAAATGAGGGAGTTAAAGATATATTCCTAAAGCGTAACAAGGTTTATCGTTCAATGCGTGAGTTTTTTGACACCAAGGGATATTTGGAGGTGGAGACACCTATTCTGCAATCCATTCCGGGCGGCGCATCGGCAAGGCCGTTCATTACACACCATAATGCCCTTGATATTCCTCTATATCTGCGTATCGCCGATGAACTTTACCTAAAACGCCTTATAGTAGGTGGTTTTGAGGGTGTTTATGAGTTCTCAAAGAATTTCAGAAATGAGGGTATGGACCGCACTCATAATCCTGAGTTCACCTGTATGGAGATTTATATCTCTTACAAGGATTACAACTGGATGATGGACTTTACAGAGGCTATGCTTGAGAAAATCTGCCTTGATGTAAACGGTACCACAGAGGTTAAGGTGGGCGATAATATAATTTCTTTCAGGCGTCCGTTCAAGCGTATAACCATGATAGATTCCATTAAGGAGTTTACAGGCATAGATATTACAGGTATGGACGAGGCTGCCCTGCGTGATGTATGCAAGCAGCTGCACATAGAGGTTGATGAGTCTTTTGGCAAGGGCAAGCTTATTGACGAGATTTTTGGTGAGAAGTGTGAGGGCAACTACATTCAGCCTACATTTATAACAGATTACCCGATAGAGATGTCGCCTCTATGCAAGCGTCATAGAAACAATCCAGACCTTACAGAGCGTTTTGAGCTTATGGTTGGCGGCAAGGAACTTTGCAACGCCTATTCAGAGCTTAATGACCCGATTGACCAATATGAGCGTTTTCAAGAGCAGCTTAAGCTTAGCCAGAAGGGTGATGATGAGGCTATGTTCATAGATATGGATTTTGTGCGTGCTCTTGAGTATGGTATGCCACCTACATCGGGTATGGGCATAGGTATAGACCGCCTTGTAATGCTTATGACAGGTCAGACCACTATTCAGGAGGTTCTGCTGTTCCCACAAATGAAGCCGCAAAAATCATTATGAGTGCTTATACCATTGTGTTTGCTGCTTTATACTCACCACCATTCCTCTGACATTGAGGCTATGGTGGTGATTTTTTTATAGTTTCCAAGTACCATCGTACAATTTTATTTCAAAAAAAATCTACAATTTTTTTGGTTTTTGCTTTCATTTGTGTATCTTTGCAAGGTAGTCTACGCTGATTGCTCCGTAAGGAGTGGGTTGTGGGCTATGGGGTGTAGGTCTGAGACCTACAAAGACATATTTAAGGCGTCTGTTTGACGTTTTGTTCTGGCATTTGTAAATTCTCGCAAAATTTATAGGCTAACTAAGAGCAAGACAACAAAAGATGTCCTGCGGGTGTGTAAATTAGCATTAATTTCATAATTGATGCAGTTACATACGGCGTGGGCTTCTATGTTGCTTTTTCGGTTAGCGGGCAATGCGAGAAGCCTTCAAATGCGGAACAAGCAATAGTGCAAGTCCCGCTTTTTTTTATGTCCGTTTCTAAATAACTGTCGCCCTATTCGCTACAAAAATGTAGATATATAGTAACATTTAACATACTTTAATATTATAAAAGATTTAGGACTAATAACAAATAACAAGTTAAACATTAAACAATTATGAAAAAACAGTAACAAAGAACAATAACAAAAACAATCAAATACTTAATTATTATGAAAACAAAAAATTTATTAAACAAAAAAATTACCCAATGGCTATTGCTGGTGGCAATGCTGGTTGGGTGTAGTGCAAGTGCGTATGCTGCTACCACCTACTATTACAGGGGTGAAGATAATAGTTGGGGAGCAACAGCAATGACGGCAAGTACAGATGGTTATTATTGCTATATACAATCTAGCAATAGTGCTAACCAGTTCAAAATTGCTAAAACTACTACAGGTTATGATTACAACAAAGGTTATGTTTCAAAAGGATTTAACTCTACGAATGTGCAAGATATAGGTGACTATGGAGGTGATAACTGCTATTGTTGGTATAAAAGTGGCACATACTATATTATCTTGTATTATCCAGATACAGATATAAACACAAGTAGCAATCCTAAAATTTGTGCTTCGACTACTTTGCCTCTTGATGCTCGTTGCTATGATGGTACAGAGTATTTGTACTTTGATGTATCTGCCTCTTGGTTTGGTAATGACGGGGCAGTTCCGTATGTATCATTTGATGGAGGTTCTTCATATACCGATGCTACAAAAGTGGCGGGTAAAATATATAAGATATTGGTACCAGAAGGTTGCTACACATCCTTCAAGGTTAAGAGACATACGGGTAGTTATACAGGTGATGAAGGAACCATCAGTGATGTTGCTTCCAGTGGAACTAAGAATGAGATTGTTACAGGAGATTGGGGTAGTAAGGCATACTCGTGGTCAACTTTTGCTGGTTGTGGCACTGCTGCAAACTTTGCATTGGGTGGTTATTTGAATAAAACAGATGTTGGTAGTTACGACAATGCTTGGAAATTAGATAAGATATCAGATAATCAGTATTCCAAGGCATTTACATTTACATATGTTCATAACGACTCTCAATATTTGTGGATTATTGGCGATGACACTAATAAGTGGGGTGTAAGTTCTAATACACCTATTACATTGGGTGGTTCACAAGATTTGCAGTTTAACATAACAGATGGAAAAGTTCAGGCTCCATGTACTGTGGGTCAGGAATATTTGGTAACGTTTAATGTGGATGCCGCTAACTGTCAGGCTTCAGTAACTTGGGCAAGCGGATGCACCCCACCAGCAGCACCAACAATTACGGGAAATACTGACGTATGTTCTGGCTCGACTACCACATTGACATCAGGTAATCAATATACAAAATGGTATATTGGAGGAGTTGAAAAATATACTGGTAAAACTTACACCACAGATGTTATTTCAGGCAATATAACTGTTGAGGCAAAGGCTTATATATCTGATGAAGAGTCTTGCTTGAGTGACGCAACACAAAAAAATATTACAAAAAAAGATAAGCCGGCACAGCCAGGTGAAATTTCTGGTGGCTCCATACTATGTGCTAACCAAACATATTCAAATCGGTTCTCAATATCAAGTGTTTCCACCGCTACAAGTTACACTTGGACAAAGGTTAGTGGTAATTTGAGTGTAACAGGAAATGGTACACAATGTTCTGTTACTACAAATGAAAATTATGATGGAGGTACAATTCAAGTAGTTGCAGTAAATGATTGTGGCAATAGTACTGCACGCACATTAACATTAACAAAGACTGCAGATCCAACGGTTTCTCTTTCTGCAAGTGAGGAAAGTGTATGTGCCGGTTCTAATGTTACAATTACAGCAGCAACTACTAATGTTAACACATATAGTTGGATTGTTGCAGGATGGAAAGAGGTCTCAAAGGACGAGAATCAGGCTGTTTATACTACTACAGGTAGTGGAGCTACTACTATAACATACACAGGTACAAACACATGTAATGTTAGTAAGTCGGGTTCAACTACTGTTACAGTAATAGAAGTACCCACCGCTGGTACAGTAAGTGCAACTGTAACAAGTATGTGTCTTGATGGTAGTTCAACGTTGTCTACTACAGGCACATCGGGTGCCACATCATATCAGTGGCAGAAATCAACTACAAGTGCTTCTGATGGATTTGAAAATATTTCAGGTGCTACAAATGCAACTTACACTGTATCTGGTTTGACCGCAGGTAGCTACTGGTTCAGGCTGGTTGTTAAAAATGGTGGAAATTGTTCTGGCACATCTAATGCGGTACCAGTTACTGTAAACCCCGCTCCAAACCTAAGCGTTACAGTCTCAAGTACTGCCATAACCGCAGGTGAGACAGATAAGACATACGGTTGGGAACCTGCAACATTTACAGCATCATCATCAACAGACGGTGCCTCAATTACAGGTGGAGTAATACAAACCACAGGTACAGGTGGTATTATTGAGGACAACAAGGCAAAGGGTCACGTGGGAGACGCATTCACAGGCTCTTATACAGCAACTAAAGGCGGTTGTTCTACAGATGCCCAAAAAACCGTTACGGTTATAAAGGCAGAGGAGGTTTGCCAGTAAGTAATTTAGCGTTGGCTATTAGTTATATTTCATAATATATCAATAGTTTTTAAGTTTTGTTTGTGCAACACGCCCCAACTTCCAAGTGGGCGTGTTGTTGTTTTTGTTAAATTTTGTTAAAATTTTAGGAACCACTATTCCTTTAAGTACTGTTTTTGGTACTTTAAGGAATAGTTTTGTTTTTAAGTCTAACTAATTGAGTTAAAATATGTTAAAAGGGGTCTTTACCTATTGCTCAAACCACTATAATCCTCTATCTTTGAAGAAACAAAAACATATAAAATATGGAACAAAAATCAGAGATAGTTCTTTTTGAACAAGTGGAAAATAAAATTATCACCTTGCGAGGTCAACAGGTAATATTAGATTCAGATGTGGCTCAATTGTACGGTGTGGAGACAAAACATATAAACCAAGCGGTACGTAATAACCTTGATAAATTTCCTAAAGGATATGTATTTCAACTACAAGATGCTGAAAATCAATATGTGGTCAAAAATTTTGACCACCTTTCTGCTCTCAAATACAGACCTCAACTTCCAACCGCTTTTACAGAGAAAGGACTTTATATGTTAGCCACAATACTAAAAAGTCCGAGAGCCACTAAAACCACATTGTCTATTATAGAAGCGTTTGCTAATTTACGAAATCTTACTCGTAATGTTCAGGCTGTAGTAAATACGGACAATAAAGAGGAACGCAAGGAAATAATGGGCAAAACAAGTACTATTCTTTCAAGTTTAATAGGAGATAACCTTAAAGTAGATTCTACGGAAACAGAAGTGGAATTAGATCTTGCTATATTAAAGGTACGACATAAGTTCAATAGGAAATAGAGTGGGCGTGTTGCTGTTTTTGTATATTGTCAGTGTCAAACTTCCGTTATTTATTTGCATTTTTTGGAAAAATGTTATATATTTGCAGAAAATATATTGGAAAAGTGTATAAAAATGCTTTAAAATATATTAGAAAAATGTAATTTTAGTAGTTATGATAAATAGAGCACTTGATAAATACATTGAGAATCACTTTGCTACAAGTAAGTCTGCCTTATTGTTAAAAGGTGCAAGACAAACAGGTAAGACATACGCTATACGTAAATATGCTCAAAAGCACAATATGAACCTTATAGAAATTAATTTTTATGAGGATAAAGATGCCAGAACATTGTTTGATGGTGCAAATAGTGCAAAAGAGGTATTGTTACGGATATCTGCACATACACGTAAGAAAACATCGTTGCCTGATACTCTTATATTTTTTGATGAAGTGCAAACATGTCCAAATATTATTACTTGGATAAAATTTCTTGTAGATGAGGGAAGTTGTAAGTATGCACTTAGTGGTAGTCTGCTTGGAATAGAACTGGAGAATATAGAGAGTGTTCCTGTTGGCTATATGGCGGTTAAGGAGGTTTTTCCACTTGATATGGAAGAGTTTGCACTCTGTGTAGGCATATCAAATGAGGTTATAGAGTCTATAGAAATGGCATATAAGAATCAAATGCCCGTAGATACCATTGTTCATGAGTCTATGCTGAAAGTGGTAAGACTGTATATGATTGTAGGAGGAATGCCTGCTGTAGTGCAATCATACATAGACACTAATGACCTTAATGTAGTGGAGGAAAAACAGTATGAAATTCTGGAATTGTACAAGATGGATATAAGCAAATATGACCCTGACAGCAAGCTTGCGATAAATGAGATATTTAATCAGATTCCATCTGAATTAAATGCCAAGAACAAACGTTTTGTACTCAAAAATTTAAATGAGCATGCTCGGTTTCTTAAATATCAAGAAGGTTTTGTGTGGCTAAAAAATGCAGGCGTGGCAATACCAACGCTAAATGTTACTGAGCCACGTATGCCATTAAAACTGAATGAACAGCGTAATTTGTTCAAGTTGTTCCAGAACGATGTGGGATTGCTTGCTTGTCAGTACGCATTGGGGATACAATTAAAACTACTTAAAGATGAGGTGACAATTAACTATGGTGCTATATATGAAAATTTGGTGGCACAGGAGTTGATGTGCCATGGATTTGGCGGCGATGACCATAGCCTATATTATTTTAACAGTAAAAAACAAGGAGAGTTGGATTTTATTATATCACAAGGCGAAAGTGTGATACCTATAGAGGTTAAATCGGGTAAGGATTACAATAGGCATAATGCTATTGCTAATATTATGGACAATGATGAATATGATATTAAGTCAGCCTATATCTTCTGTAACTCTAATGTGGAAATAAAGGATAAAAAGATTTATATGCCTATTTATATGCTGATGTTTATTAGGAAACGCCCTCATGCGGATAAGCAAATATACAAGTTGCCTTTGATGAATTAATTTTTTTTAGTAACTTTGCAATCGAATAACAGCACAATAATATGTCAGAGGCAAAGAGCAAAAAAACTGATAAAAAAATATGCATTATGGGAGGCGGTAGTTGGGCTACTGCACTTGCAAAAATAGCAATGACGGGTGGAAAGCATATAAATTGGTATATGCGTCGCCCGGAGCAGATAGAGCAGTTTATAAAAACAGGTTCCAATCCGTCTTACCTTACAGGTGTACAGTTTGATATTAAGAAAATAAAGTTCTACTCAGATATAAATAAGGCTATACGCTACTCAGATGTGCTTGTGTTTGCCATGCCGTCGCCTTTTCTTAAGGCTCACCTGGCAAAAGTAAAGACTCCTGTAAAAGATAAGTTTATAATTACAGCCATAAAAGGTATAGTACCCGATGAGAATATGATTGTAACAGATTATTTTCAGAAGTACTTTGATGTAAGCATAAACAATATGGGCGTTATAGCAGGGCCTTGCCATGCAGAAGAGGTGGCATTGGAGAGGCTGTCGTACCTTACAGTTGCCAGCCACAACCAAGAGTTGGCTAAGTGGTTTGCAGACAGAATATCCAACCCATATCTTAAAACATACGTTGGTAGAGATGTGCGTGGCATGGAGTACGCATCGGTGCTTAAAAATGTATATGCAATAGCGGCAGGAATCTGCCACGGACTAAAATACGGTGATAACTTTCAGGCTATACTTGTATCAAACTCAATACGTGAGATGAGCCGTTTTGTAGATGAGATAGCACCCGATAAGGAGCGTAACATGGGCGATGCCGCCTATCTTGGCGATTTGCTTGTAACGGCATACTCTAAGTTTAGCCGTAACCGTATGTTTGGCACTATGATAGGCAAGGGGTACTCTGTAAAATCATCGCAGCTTGAGATGGAGATGATAGCGGAGGGCTACTATGGTACAAAATGTATTCATGAGATAAACGAGACTCTTGGAGTAAATATGCCTATTTTGGAGGCATGCTACAATATACTTTATGAGCGAATTGCTCCAAATATAGAGATAAATGTGTTGACGGAGAAATTAAATTAAATATTTTATGGAAGATATTAAATTATCAATTAAAAGCTGCTTGGATTTTGTATCTGAGAGCAAGGTTATGGGCTATGAGGCCCAAGTAAAGAAATGTGCCGAGACACTTGAGAATGGCACAGGTAAGGGTAATGATTTTCTTGGTTGGCTGCATTTGCCATCATCTATCACTAAAGAGTTTCTTGCCGATGTTAAGGAGACTGCGGCATATCTGCGTGCAAATTGCGATGTAGTGGTGGTTGCAGGTATCGGTGGTAGTTATCTTGGTGCAAAGGCTGTTATAGACGCACTCTCTAACAGTTTCTCTTGGTTATATGCTAAGAAACCTGTGATTGTTTTTGCAGGAAATAACATCGGGGAAGATTATTTGGCAGAACTTACAGAGTACCTTTCTGATAAGAAATTTGGTATCATAAATATCTCTAAATCGGGTACTACTACAGAGACTGCTCTTGCTTTCCGTCTGCTTAAAACCCAGCTTGAGAAACAAATGGGCAAGGCTGAGGCTTGCAAGCGTATAGTTGCCATTACAGATAAGGCTAAAGGTGCATTGCGTACACTTTCTACTAAAGAGGGTTATAAAACATACGTTATACCCGATAATGTAGGTGGTCGTTTCTCTGTACTTACACCTGTTGGTTTGCTTCCTATTGCTGTTGCAGGTCTTGATGTTGACGCTCTTGTAGAGGGTGCACAGCGTATGGAGAAAGTTTGCGGTCTTGATACTCCGTTTGCAGAGAATCCTGCCGCAGTTTACGCCGCTACACGTAATGAGTTGTATCGTAATGGTAAAAAGATTGAGATTCTTGCTAATTTCCAACCTAAACTTCACTTTATAGCGGAGTGGTGGAAACAACTTTACGGCGAGAGCGAGGGTAAGGAGAATAAGGGTATTTTCAATGCCTCTGTAGATTTTACAACAGACCTTCACTCTATGGGTCAGTGGATTCAAGAGGGCGAGCGTTCAATTTTTGAGACTGTTATTTCTGTTAAGAAGGCTAATAAGAAACTTGAGGTCCCTACAGATGCCGAGAATCTTGATGGTTTGAACTTCCTTGCAGGCAAGCGTGTAGATGATGTAAACAAGATGGCAGAACTTGGCACACGCCTTGCTCACGTAGATGGAGGTGTTCCTAATATTCTTATTGAGATGCCGGAACTTAACGCATACTATATAGGTGAGTTAATCTATTTCTTTGAGAAGGCTTGCGGTATAAGCGGTTACTTGCTTGATGTAAATCCATTCAACCAACCTGGCGTAGAGGCTTACAAGAAGAATATGTTTGCTCTTCTTAACAAACCTGGCTACGAGGCTGAATCTAAGGCTATACAGGCGAGGTTGAAATAGGATTTAATGTATGATGTATAATGTATGATGTATGTTTGTTATTTTAAATAGATAAAAACATATAAAAATACATAAAAATAAAAAAAGTGGTGTGAAAATTTGGTAGTGTAAAAAAAACATACTAAATTTGCACCGCTTTTGAGAAAGGGCGTTTAGCTCAGCTGGTTTAGAGCATCTGCCTTACAAGCAGAGGGTCGGCGGTTCGAATCCGTCAACGCCCACAAGCGATTGAGCATCCGAAAAACGGATGCTCAATTTTTGTGTGTGCGTTGACGGAGAAAAGCTTGCTTTTATCAGGCAACGCATATACAAAAATAAGCATATAGGCTATGCCGATATGCTTTAATCGCTTGTTAGGGAGCCCCCGCAGGGTAGTACGGATATTCAATCCGTCAACGCCTGTTGGTTCACAACCTTGTGAACCAACAAAAAACGGGGAATGATAGTAAAAATGTATATTGAATTTAGGGGAATGATAGTAAAAATACTTATTAAAAAACGGGGAATGATATAAAAGTAGAAAAAATATTTGTATATATCATTTATTTTCAATAACTTTGCTAAAAATATAAACATCTATATGATAGAACATATTTTTGAACGTAAAATATATGCCGATATGCTGATGTGGAAACAGCAAAATGAAGGTCGCAGTGCTCTTATGATTGAGGGTGCCAGACGTGTCGGCAAATCCACTGCGGTAGAACAATTTGCAAAAAAGGAATATCGCACTTATATCCTTATTGATTTTAACAAAGCGGGCAAAGAAGTCTGCCAACTGTTTGAAGACTCAATGGAGGACTTAGACCATCTGTTTTTGTATTTACAAAGCAGGTATCATACAATGCTTTATCCACGTGAGTCTGTTATTATTTTTGACGAGGTGCAACAATGTCCCAAGGCACGGCAAGCAATCAAATATTTAGTAGCAGACGGACGCTACGATTATATAGAAACGGGGTCGCTCATATCCATAAAAAAGAATACGGAAAATATAACCATTCCCAGCGAAGAGGATAGATTGGAGATGTTTCCGATGGACTATGAAGAGTTCCTCTGGGCATTATCAGACCACGTTACCATTCCGTTAATCACACAATCATTCAATCAAAAACGAAGTATGGGTGATGAACTCAATCGGATTCGAATGCGCTCGCTACGGTTGTATATGTTGGTTGGAGGAATGCCACAGGCAGTCTGTGCATATTTAAATACCAAAAATATGAAAATGGTGGATGCAACCAAACGAAAGATTATTAAATTATATGAAGATGATTTTCGCAAATTGGATAAATCCGGTAAGTTAGGAAGACTGTTTATGAGTATTCCGTCTCAATTGAGCAGAGGAGTATCTCGCTTTGCTCCTACAGCCGTTATCAAAGGTGTTCCTGCTGAGACTGTTGAGAATCTTTTGATATCGTTGGAAGAGAGTAAAACGATAAATGTTTGTTACCATGCAGATGACCCCAATGTTGGATTGTCTTTGGAGGAAAACAAAGGAAGATACAAATTGTTTATTGGTGATACAGGGCTTATGGTTACTCTGTGCTTTTGGGATAAAAAATATACAGAGAATGTCATTTATGAGAAATTGCTAAGCGATAAATTATCCGTCAATTTAGGTTATATTTACGAGAATTTGGTGGCTCAAATGTTACGTGCTACAGGGAATAAACTATTCTATTATACTTTTCCAAAGGATGAAAAGCATAATTATGAGATAGATTTCTTATTGTCACGTGGCACTAAGTTATGCCCGATAGAAGTAAAATCAGAAGGATATAAGTCTCACAAATCTCTGGACGCATTTTGTAAGAGGTTCTCATCCAGAGTAAATCAGCGTATCTTGATTTATACCAAAGATATTCGTCAAGATGAGCAAACGATGATGATACCTGTTTATATGACGCCCCTATTATAATGTAGTAGTCTTCTTTACCTTACGTTCTAAATTTGTGAAAGTTAAAAAATGACGGAATATATATTGGTTCACAACTTTGTGGTTCAGTTCCGGAGCCATTGGCCAGAGGAAAAAATTGCTAATCTCAAAAATAATCCGTATCTTTGTAGTTCAAAGTTGCAAAGTGAACTAAAACAAGTACAATTATGGCAAAGCCTATTTCTGTAACACCAACTCTAACAGGGAAGAATGCGGAAGCGTTCCTGAACAAGATGCACGCCCCTGTTCAACCTATTCCTCAGGAGTCTTATCAAGCATGTAAGTCTGCTTATCAAATGATGCAGACTATGGCTCAATGAGTACGATAGTGCCTATAAAGAGTTCCGAAATCGTCCTGCGTCAGTTGGATGATAGTATGGATGTGTCCACTTTTGATTGTGGTGTGGATGAACTGAATGGGTATTTGAAAGAGAATGCCTTGAATGACTACAAAAACAGGATGAGTGTTACCTATGTTCTGCTACATGCTCAGCGAGTGATTGCATATTACAGCATATTGACAGACCGCGTAGATACAAAAGTTGATCCAATCAGACGTTCGTTGCGTGATAGATTAAAACGCAAAATAGATTATCAATATACC
>JAKSNX010000051.1 GCA_024405815.1 Paludibacteraceae bacterium
CTTGGAAAATATATGCCAGCAACACTACAGGCACCACCACCAAACCTTCCCAATACGTATCCTTAATTATATATTTAAGAAGGTCCATATAGAATGTAATTCCTAAGAATATGAGGAACGATGTTATAAGAAAGTATTTCATTGTAATGGCATAGCTATCCATACTGTCAGCATCACGGCTCTTAGCAAAAACAAAAGGCTCATACGCATAACGGAAAGCCTGTGTAAATACCATCATAACCATAGCAACCTTAAAGCATGCTCCGTAAATACCAAGTTGTGCGGCACCTTCCATCGGGTCTGCATACAAATAAGGGAACAGAATCTTATCTATGGTCTGATTCATAATACCCACAATACCTAATAAAAGCAGTGGCATTGAGTATCTGAGCATACGTTTAAGCAACTTACTGTCAAATTTGTATTTAACCTGAAACACAGTAGGCAGCAGAGCCAGTGTAACACAAGTGGTGGATATAAGATTTGCGACAAAAACATACCCTACCCCATAATTTGCATCGTAGAACCAAGATATCCACTCAGGATGGCTTTCCATAATGGCAGGACAACCCAATAGGAAAAACAGGTTCATTATAATGTTCACTAAAATCATGAATAATTTTAGTAGTGCAAATTTCAGAGGTTTCTTCTGATACCTTAAATATGCAAACGGTATTGCTCCAAAGGCATCCATCGCCACCACTATGGCAAGCATTGATATAAACTCTGAATGTCCGGAGTACCCCATTGCCACAGAGATAGGGTCAGCACACATTGACACTACAAATGCAAATATAAATGATGTTACAAACAACGATGTAAGTGTGGTGCTATAGACTGTATCGGGGTTATCTTCTCCTTTATTAAGAAAACGGAACAAACCTGTCTCCATTCCGTATGTGAGAATCACCAGGAGCAGGGCTGTCCAGGCATAGAGGTTTGTAACTATTCCGTAATCGGCACTGCTGGCAAGAAAATATGTGTAAAGCGGGACTAAGCACCAATTAAGGAACTTACCTAAGATACTACTGATTCCGTATATTGCGGTATCCTTCGCTAATGATTTAACGTCTGCCATAATTCAAATTTGCTACAAAGTTAGTAAATTAACGTTACCTCTACAAATAATGAATATTAAAATTTGGTAAAACAACTAAAAAGATGTAACTTTGCACTCGCTTTTAAAAAGTGTGATGGGAATTATAATTTGAGTAACACAAAAAATTAAAAAATGAAAACATTTGAATTAAACGGTTCTGAAAGAACAGAACTTGGCAGAAAAGCCAGCGAGAGCCTTCGTAAGCAAGGCTTGATTCCTTGCGTTCTTTACGGATGCAAAAAAGAGAACACAAACTTTACAGTAAGCCAAAATGCAGTACGCAAGCTTTACTACAGCCCTGAGGTTTTTGAGGTAAAACTTACAATAGGTAAAAAGAGCTGTTCTGCAGTACTTAAAGAGGTACAACTTGACCCTGTAACAGATGCTATAATCCATATAGATTTTCTTGAGGTTGATGACAAGAAGCCTATCATATTCAAGATTCCTATTAAGACAGAAGGTCTTGCTGCAGGTGTAAAAGCCGGTGGCAAATTGTCTATTGAGATGCGTAGAATGACCGTTAAGGCATTGTGCAAGAACATACCTGAGTGCGTTGTAATAAATGTAGAGAAACTTGGTGTAGGCAAATCAATAAAGGCCGGAGAACTTTCATTCCCTAATCTTGAGATTGTAGATAACAAAGAGAGCTTGGTAGTTTGCGTTAAATCAACACGTGCAGCCAAGGCTGATGAAGGTGCAGCCGCCGCTGAAACCACTGCAGCAGAATCTACAGCTAACGCTTAATACGGTTTTATGAAGTATCTGATTGTTGGTTTGGGTAACATTGGTCCCGAATACCAGTTTACCAGACATAACATAGGTTTTATGATGTTGGACGCCTTCGCTAAGGCGTCCAATGTTTTTTTTACAGAGAGCCGCTATGGTTCTGTGGCTCGTTGTAGGGTTAAGAACAGAGAATTAGTGCTTCTTAAACCTAACACATTTATGAATCTTAGCGGTAATGCCGTAAGATACTATCTTCAACAGGAGAATATACCTTTAGAAAACCTGCTGGTACTTGTAGATGACCTTGCTTTGCCGTTTGGCACGCTACGTCTGAGGGCAAAAGGGAGTGGTGGCGGTCATAACGGACTTGGAAACATTCAGCAAATGATTGGTTCAGAGAATTATGCAAGGCTCCGTTTTGGTATCGGGAATCAATTTGCCAAAGGAACACAGATAGATTATGTTCTCAGTTCCTTTTCAGAAGAGGAAATAAAAACAATAGATGAACGTTGTACTGTTACCACAGAGATTATCAAAAGTTTCTGTTTGGCTGGAGTTCAGCTTACAATGACACAATTCAATAACAAATGAAAAAAATAAACTTCACTCCGTTTTTTGCGGCACTGACCAACATATTGGTCTTGTTTGTGATTTACACCATCTGCCGTATTGCGTTTTATATAATAAACATCGGGTTTTTCTCAAATACAGACCTATCAAGCCTTACCACCATGTGCCTTGGAGGCTTAAGATTTGACCTTACAGCACTACTCTATATCAACGCATTATACCTTGTATTAGTGTTTTTACCATTAAAAGCAAGAAACACAAAACCATACAAGACCATAACAAAAACCATTTACATACTATTTAACTCCATTGGTATTGCGGCAAACTGCTACGATATGATTTATTTTCAGTTTATAAACCGCCGCACCACATTTGATTTCTTTACAGAGTTTCAAAACGATAACAATCTATTGACAATTGCATTGCAAGGTATGGTAGGATATTGGTATGTTACATTACTATTTATAGTTTTGTTTCTAATACTATACTTTGCATACCGTCCTATACCCGATGTCACCAAACCAGAAAAGCCATATATCTACTACCCTGTTCACTTTTTAGAATTGTGCGTAGTTGTACTGCTTACTGTATTAGGCATCAGAGGCGGCACATTCAGCGTTACAGTAAGACCTATAAACATAAACATTGCCACCACTTATGTAAAAGAGCCTATTGAGACAGCTATTGTACTAAACACACCGTTTACCATAATGATGTCGGCCGATGGTGCTGATTACTCTAACTCACACTATTTTGATGACAGAGAGGAACTGCAATCATATTGCAATCCGTTCCACTACCCAACGCCAAACGGAGAACCAAAATATGATAACGTAGTGCTTATATTTGTAGAGAGTCTGGCTCGTGAATATGTAAGTTATTTCTACCACGATTTTGACGAAGGCACATATAAGGGTTACACTCCATTCCTTGATTCTCTACTTGCACAGAGCCTTACATTCAAGCACAGTTTTGCCACAGGCAAACTATCAATAGATGTGTTACCGTCAGCCATATCGGGTATTCCAGCACTATACGCACCATTTGTAACCACTCAATTTGCCACTAATGAGATAGGCTCACTTGCCAAATGTCTTAAAGAAAGAGGCTACCAATCTGCATACTTCCATGGCGGAACCAATGGCTCAATCGGGTTAAACGCCTATACAAATATGGCTGGAGTGGATAAATATTATGGCAGGACAGAATACAACAACGATGCCGATTTTGACGGAACGTGGGCTATATGGGATGAGGAGTTTTTGCAATACACCGTAAACGAGCTTGACTCATTCAAAACACCATTCCTAAGTATAATATTCACAGCAACATCACACCATCCGTTTGCCCTACCAGAAAAATACAAGGGTGTGTTCCCCAAAGGTCCAGATGATATGTATGAGACCATAGGTTATGCAGACTACTCTCTTAAACGCTTCTTTGAGACTGCCAGCAAGAAAGATTGGTACAAAAACACACTGTTTGTACTTACAGCGGACCATACTACAAACCTTACCCGTCCTGAGTTTATTAACGGCAGAGGGTTCTATGATATTCCAATCCTGTTTTTCCACCCGTCAGACTCCACACTTGTCGGCATGTCTGACAGAATTTTTGGGCAGACAGATATAACCCCATCTATTTTGGGCTATCTTAATTATGATAAACCCTATTTTGCATTTGGTAAGGATATATTTAATAAAGCCGATACAACTAACTATGTAATAGACTATTACAGCCCTATATTCCAGATATTCCAAGACAGTCTGCTGCTTCAGTTTGATGGAGAGAAAAAATTGGGAGTATATAACTATTTTGATGATTTAGGTCTGAAAAACAATATATTGGGGAAATATCCTGCACAAGAACAGGATATGGAGAAAAGGCTTAAAGCGGAGATTCAGACATACGTAGAGTGTATGGTTAAAGACAGTTTATGTTTTAAAACACAAAAATAAAATCTATCCATAGTGGCAGATGTATTACGTATAGACAAGTGGCTTTGGACAATGCGGCTTTTCAAAACCAGAAGCATTGCCACAGAAGAGTGCCATAAAGGCAGAATTATAGTGGGAGGAGTGGCGGTAAAGCCATCGTTCACTGTTTTGGCAAATATGACCGTGCAGGTTAAAAGACCTCCTATAGTCTATACATATCGCATTATTGAGCTTACTCAGAACCGTGTAAGTGCCAAAGATGTAACCCGATATATGATTGATGTAACCCCGATGTCAGAGTTAAAATTACTTGAAGACATAAAACTTGCCTCATCGGGTATAAGAGACAGAGGTACAGGCAGACCCACAAAACGTGAACGACGGGATTTGGATAATTTCTTTAATAATGCATAATTGAAAATTGAAAATTATTTCTTAAATTTGTAAATTAAATATAAGATTTTATGCGAGGCATTGTATTGGCAGGTGGTTCGGGAACAAGGCTTTACCCTATCACCAAAAGTATTTCAAAGCAGATTATTCCGGTGTATGACAAACCAATGATATACTATCCGGTATCAATCCTTATGCTTGCAGGTATAAAAGAGATTCTTATTATCTCCACACCACAAGACATACACTTGTATCAGAACCTGCTTGGTGACGGCAGCCAGCTTGGAATAAAATTTGAATATGCAATCCAGCCATCACCCGATGGGCTTGCCCAAGCATTTATAATAGGTGCCGATTTTATTGGTACTGATAGCGTTTGCATGGTGCTTGGCGATAATATCTTTTACGGATATAATCTCTCTGTAATGCTTAAAGAGGCGGCGGCACTTAAAGATGGTGCCACTGTGTTTGGTTATTATGTAAATGACCCTGAGCGTTACGGTGTAGCGGAATTTGATGCAAACGGAAAATGCCTTAGCATCGAGGAGAAACCTAAAAATCCTAAATCAAACTTTGCCGTAACAGGTCTATATTTCTATGGCAACGATGTTGTAGAGAAGGCTAAGGGTCTTAAACCATCACCACGTGGAGAGTTAGAGATAACAGACCTTAACAAGCTATACCTTGCAGAGGGAAGACTTAATGTAAAAACTTTAGGACGTGGAGTTGCATGGCTTGATACAGGTACTCATGACAGTCTGCTTGAGGCATCTAATTTTATTGCCACCATTCAAAGCAGGCAGGGTTTGCAAGTGGCTTGTCTTGAAGAGATTGCCTATAAATATGGTTACATAAATCGTGAGCAGTTACTTGTGCTTGCAGAGCCATTGAAAAAGAATTATTATGGGCAGTATCTAATAAAGATTGCCAACGAAAAACATATTTATTGATTCTAATGGAAATAATAGAAACAGGAATTAAGGATTTACTTGTTATCCAGCCTCAGGTTTTTGGAGATGCAAGAGGTTATTTTTGTGAGACTTACAATGATAAGCGTTACCGCGATGCAGGTATAAACTATAATTTTTGCCAAGATAACCTATCCAAATCAGTATATGGCGTAATAAGAGGGTTGCACTTCCAATTACAACCTGCGTCACAAGCCAAATTAGTATCTGTAGTTGTAGGAAAAGTGTATGATGTGGCAGTAGATTTAAGGCAAGGCTCCCCCACTTACGGGAAATGGTTCGGGGTTGAACTTGACGGCGATAAAAAGACCCAATTTATGATTCCGCAAGGATTTGCTCATGGGTTCTCTGTATTGAGCGATATTGCTGTGTTCACATATAAATGTGATAATCTTTACAACCCAAGTCTTGAAGGTGGCATAGCTTTTGATGACCCAGACCTTGGAATAGATTGGAAAATTCCAGCCGATAAGCGTATTATTTCAGAAAAAGATACAAAGCACCCCTTATTTAAGGATGTTAAAACTAACTTTATCTACAAATGAAAAATATTTTAGTAACGGGAGCCAACGGACAACTTGGCAATGAGATAAGGATTCTTACAGAAAACAGTAGTGATTACAATGTATTCCTAACTGATGTAGATACCCTTGATATATGCGACTACCCTGCTGTAGAAAGTTTTGTAGGTGGCAATAAAATTGATATTATTCTTAACTGTGCCGCATATACAGCTGTGGATAAGGCTGAAGACAATGAGGAAATTTGCCGTAAAGTAAATGCCATAGCCCCATACAATTTGGCAAAAGCCGCCGCAAAATTCGGTATCGGGTTAATACATATATCTACAGATTACGTATTTGACGGAACCAGTTGCACACCTTATACAGAAGATATGCCCGCTACAGGGCTTTCTGTTTATGGAAAGACAAAACGAGAGGGAGAACTAAAGATATTTGAGGTGTTGCCATCAGCTGTTATTATCCGTACCGCTTGGCTATACTCTGAGTTTGGAAATAATTTTGTAAAGACTATGATTAGGCTTGGTGGTGAGCGTGATAAACTTGGAGTTGTTTTTGACCAGATAGGCACCCCTACCTACGCATTAGACCTTGCCAAAGCGATGGTTACCGTTATGGAGCATAGTTTTGAGAAAGGCAATGTTTTTGGCGGAATATATCACTTTACAAATGAGGGCGTTTGTTCTTGGTACGATTTTACAGTAAAGATACATGAGATTGCAGGCATTAAAAACTGCAAAGTAAGCCCTATTGAGAGCAAGGACTATCCTGCCAAAGCACCTCGTCCAAGTTACAGCGTGCTTAATAAGACAAAAATCAAGAATACATTTGGCATAGAGATTCCTCATTGGGAGGAGAGCCTTAAATTGTGCATAGCACAATTAAATTCACAACGAAGTTGTAAAGTTGAAAATTGATTGAAGAGAACTACATATTAAGTAATGCTGACCCTGTAGTGTTTTATGGGGTTAATAACGCTAATATACATCTATTAAGAAATCTGTTCCCTAAAATCAAGATTACTGCTCGCGGTACTGCCATTAAAGCAAGCGGCGATGAGGCGGACATTGCAACTTTTATTGAGAACTTAGGTGCCATAGAGAAGCATATAACTGAGTATAACACTATAACTGAGGCAATTATAATAGATATTGTAAAGGGTAAAAAGCCTAATATAGTTACAGAGGATAACCTTATACTTCACGGACTTAACGGAAAACCCATTACCGCACGTACTAAAAACCAACAGGAGCTGGTAAAGGCATTCTCAAAAAACGATATGATGTTTGCCATAGGTCCTGCGGGGAGTGGTAAAACATACACTGCTATAGCATTGGCAGTCAGTGCATTAAAAAATAAGCAGGTTAGAAAAATAATACTGTCACGCCCTGCTGTAGAGGCTGGCGAGAAACTTGGTTTTCTACCTGGCGATATGAAAGATAAGATAGACCCATATCTTCAGCCGTTATATGATGCACTTGAAGATATGATTCCCCCCTTCAAGCTACGTGAATATATAGATGAGCATGTAATTCAAATAGCCCCACTCGCCTTTATGAGAGGCAGAACATTAAGTGATGCTGTAATTATACTTGACGAGGCACAAAATGCCACAAATCAGCAGATTAAAATGTTCATTACCCGATTGGGGTTCAATTCCAAGATGATTATCACTGGCGATATTACCCAAATAGACTTACCAAACGGACAAAGCGGACTTGTAAACGCAATGCACATACTTAAAAATGTGAAAGGCATAGCGCACATTGAGTTTGACAAGCAGGATATAATACGCCATAAACTTGTTTCACGCATAGTGGAGGCATACGAACAAAAAATATAAAAATTATGAACGCATTAACAGCAACAAATTTCAAGTTTAAGAACCAGACTGCCATATACAACGGTAAGGTTCGCGATGTTTATTCAATTGGTGACGATACACTTATTATGGTTGCAACAGACCGTATCTCTGCATTTGATGTAATTCTGCCAGAGGGAATCCCATACAAGGGACAAATTCTTAACCAGATAGCAGCCAAGTTCTTAGATGATACCGCAGATATAGTTCCTAACTGGAAAATATCAACACCAGACCCAATGGTTACCGTAGGTAAAAAATGTGTGGGTTACCCTGTAGAGATGATAGTAAGAGGCTATCTATGTGGCAGTGCATGGCGTGCATACAAAAGCGGAGTAAGAGAGATTTGCGGAGTAAAAATTCCTGAAGGAATGAAAGAGAACCAAAAATTCCCTACCCCAATAATAACCCCAACCACCAAAGCGGAAATTGGCGAGCACGATGAGGATATATCAAAAGAGGAGATTATTGCAAAAGGACTTATCCCTGCCGATGAGTATGAGAAACTAGAAAAATACACCCTTGCACTATTTGCACGTGGCACGGAAATTGCAGCTAAAAGAGGTCTGATACTTGTGGATACCAAATATGAGTTTGGCAAATGCGGTGATGAGATAACCCTTATGGACGAGATTCACACCCCAGACTCAAGCCGCTATTTCTATAGCGAAGGCTATGAAGAGAGATTCCGTAATGGCGAGCCACAGAAACAACTCTCTAAAGAGTTTGTACGTGAATGGCTTATGGATAACGGATTCCAAGGCAAAGAGGGTCAGAAAGTGCCTGAAATGACACCTGCCATTGTAGAAGGTATAAGCAACCGCTACATTGAGTTATATGAGAACATTACAGGTGCAAAATTTGAAAAAGCAAACACAGATAATCTTGTTAACAGAATAGAGAATAATTTAAAGTCTTTCCTATAACAAACATCGGGTGACAAAAAACATAATAGACATCAGGGCATTGGTATATCGCTCGCTCCAAAACAGGAATTTAGGGCGAGCGCTTGCACAGCTTATGGTTATAGGGAATTCACATACAGAGAAAATCCAAAACCTGCAAGACACTTACCGTACTCTGCTGTCCTACTACATTGACGGAACAGATGACCCCGATAGGTCAGAAATAGTAGATTATCTTATCAGAGAGACATACGAGCTTACAGATATAATATGCACTGGCTATATACCGTCATTATATTGTGAAGATGATATTTTTAAGCAACTTGCACTAACAATACTGTATAGTGACAGCACATTGGCTTACGCCCATAGCATTTTAGACAGCAAAGACGAGCTTAAAGGGTGTCTTGCCGCAAGTGCCATACTACTCAGCTGCCTTAATGTA
Organism: Paludibacteraceae bacterium; assembly: GCA_024405815.1. GTDB lineage: Bacteria > Bacteroidota > Bacteroidia > Bacteroidales > Paludibacteraceae > Enterocola. The sequence goes on from JAKSNX010000051.1 coordinate 9,426, forward strand.
TTTCAAGAGGAGAAACTGCTTCTGCTTATAGATTATTGTGGTAGTGAGGTGAACAGTGTAATGTTAAGGGCATTGACAGGTGTCATAATCTGTCTTATCTACCACAATGAGCGTCTTATCCACTACCCTAAAGTAAACAATAGGCTTAATATATTGTTTGACAACGAAGATAATGTATCGCTGTCTCAAACCATAATAAAAGACCTTATCAGGTGTACTGAAACAGAGCGTATCTCAGATGAGATAAACAATAATATTCTGCCGTCAATATCTAAAATAGCACCGGAACTTGACAAGGATAAAGACACTGACTCCGATAATAAAGATATTGAGAGCCGTATCTATGAGATAAACGATAAGTTGGAGGATATGGGCATTGCAGACAAAATGCGTACCTACGCCCAACTACAGGCAGAGGGAGCCGATATAAACATTTCAACGTTCCGTCAGCTTAAGAATTTCCCATTCTTCAGCAATACAGAGAACTGGTTTATGCCATTCTACAAAGAGAACGCCAACGTAGCGGATATATTTGAGAATACAGACGGCAAAAAGAATATGTTTGACCTGCTATTAAAAAGCAACACCCTGTGCGACAGCGACAAATATTCACTCTGCATGAATATAAAATCTGTATCAAGCGGAATACGTGCCACCATATTTGACGGTTTTAAAGAGGAGAGCGAAGATTTGGAAGAGCATCTTTCAGAGATTACTGATTTCTCTAAAGATAAATATGTAAATCACTATCTGCATGATTTTTACCGTTTCATAAAGTTACATAAAGACCACAGATACTTTAAGGATATTTTTGCCTCAACGCTTGATATCCATAATATGGCGTTCTTCCGCTTTATAAACCCTAACAATGATTTTCTGCCTGAACTTGCAGCGTTTTATCTTAACAAGCAACTCTACGGAAATTCTCTTGACGCATATCTTAAACTGCTTGCTACAGATTCATCTAACATACAGTATTACAAGGCAATAGGTAATTGTTACATAAAACTTAAAGACTACTCTAACGCTTGCGTTTACTATAAAAAGGCAGATATAATAAACTCCGATGAAGAGTCTGTTATAAAGAAGTTGGCACTTTGCTATAGAAAGACAGGCAACTTTAAGGAGGCTGAGAAACTATACACATCACTGTCTGCCACCGATGATAAGAACCTGAGTTATCTTTATAATCTTGCAATCTGCCAGGTGGAGAAGGGAGACTATAAGCAAGCCCTTAACAACCTGTACAAGTTGCGTTTTATGGATGAAGATGTAAAACTCTCACCAGAATACAACCTCTATCTTGGCATCTGCCTTTGGAGTGAGGGCAAAAAGAAAGAGGCTGTAGGTACTCTGCGTAACTACAACCCCTTACATGAACTTGAAAAAGCCCTCAAAGAATCCTCCTATCCGTTCTCAAATGAGGAGGTGAATTTCATTATTGACTACTTGAGACTTAATTAAAAGTATCAATTCTTTAAGCAACGTACGCTATACGCGTTTTTCTTACTGATGCTGTCCTCATCCAAGCTGTCATAGTCGGCTTCAATGTAGCGGTAGCTGGCATTATCACTATTGATGGCGTTTGATGACCAATAGTAGGCGTTGGAACCAACATTTTCCACATAACTTCCGTTAGCGTAGCCTGCCGGCAGAGCCGCAAAATCGAAGTCTCCATCACCTGTGCCTGAACTCCAGCCAGTGTCGGTCTTCATCTTCCTGCCTGCTTGAGATGGACCACCCAATGCATCTCTAAGAGCAAGCCAGTCCGCATCTGACGGTATGTGCCAGCCGTTAGGGCAGATGCCCTGACGGCGTTTTGTGAATGCTGTTGTCTGAGACTGACCATCCGCTAAACCAACAGCAGCAGCCCAGTTGTACAGCATACCTAACTTACCCCACTGCTCTTTACTCATATAACCAGGTCTGTCTGTTGATGTTGTAGGGTCTGTGTAGTATGGGGTATATACAGCACTTGATGATGTAGGTATAGTTTTAATTCCAGCCTTGTACGCCTCTGACTCTGTATCATACTCTATGCACCTTGTGTTTACATTGAGCCACATCTGACTGTTTATTGCATAATGGTTGGCTTCTACATCCAATGCCGTCTGGCACTCGGGACGGGTTGGCGGCTTTGGCTTCGTAAAGCTTATGCTGTCACAGTTTGCAACTACATATTCTTCTGTGGTGCCATTACTCATATGCACATAAATTTTCTCTTGTGCCATTGCACATATTGCTGTCATAAGTGCAGCAATAATAAAAACTGTCTTTTTCATAATAGTATTTTATTTCACATTGATTGTTACTGCCTGATTCTCCATATACACTATGTATGT
>JAKSNX010000052.1 GCA_024405815.1 Paludibacteraceae bacterium
GTCTCCACATTCTTTAGCAATGCACGGTAACGCTCCTCATGCTTTTTCTCAATGGCGGCAACCAAACGGAATTTGGCAGCCAAAACAGGGAAACCCTCTTTCTCTGCTGTCTTTGCAAACCCCTCATACATATCTGTCCACTCATAGTTCTCACCATCAGCGGCAGCCTTTAGGTTCTCTGCTGTATCCCCTATTCCGTTCAACTCCTTGAACCAAAGTTTTGCATGCTCCTTTTCATTGTCCGCTGTCTTTAAGAATAGTGCCGCAATTTGTTCAAAACCCTCTTTCTTGGCTTTAGAAGCAAAATAAGTGTATTTGTTCCTTGCCTGTGACTCTCCGGCAAATGCCGCTTCCAGATTCTTTTCTGTCTGGGTACCTGAATACTGTGTCTTCATATTAGTTGAAAATTAAAAGTTAAAAATTGAAAGATTAAAATACAAAGATACAATTTTTTCCTATCTTTGTGCAATAAATCCCAAATTTACACTGCAATTTTGATATAATTTTAAAAATTTTTAGTACTATGTATTGCATAGTTCTAAAATTTTATTTATCTTTGCACCCGATAAGATAACAAAGAGGTATAAATGATAGAACAGGCACTCATAGAAAACATAAACTCACAAATGCGTAAAGGCATTTTGGAGTATAGTGTACTGCTGCTTATTAAAAAGAAGGCTTCTTACTCCTCTGATATAATAGAGGAACTGAAAAAGGCTGAACTTATAGTTGTGGAAGGAACGCTCTACCCTCTTCTTAGCCGATTAAAGAACAATGGTGTACTTACCTACTCTTGGGTGGAATCCACGCAAGGTCCGCCACGCAAATACTACCAGCTTACAGAAGACGGAGAGAAACTGCTTGCTGAGATGGAAAAAACATGGAACTCTATAGAACAAACAATAACACATATAAAACAATGAACACAACTGTAAACATAAATCTGGGCGGCATGGCATTCATAATAAATGAAGATGCCTACAAAAGTCTGCAACAATACATACACTCATTTGAAGAGAAGTATGACGATAAGGAGATAGCCAAAGACATAGAGTTCCGTCTTGCCGAACTTTTTACAGAATACTTAAGCAAACTCAGCAGACAAGTGATAGAGATGTCTGATGTGGAGAATGCCATAAAACAGATTGGAGAGCCCACCCCTGAAGACCAACCAGATACGGAAAAGGCACAGCCAAAGAAAAAGAAAAAATTCTATAGAGACACTCTTAACGGCATCATAGGCGGTGTGTCAAGCGGTATTGCGGCATACATAGGCATCGATACGGCAATAGTACGCATAGTGTGGGTGTTGCTATTTATACTTTGCAACCCCATAGCCGCACTGATATATGTTCTTATGTGGATTATACTACCCGATGCCAAGACACCAGCACAACGCCTTGAGATGCAAGGGCTTGACATAACCACAGATAATCTACAGAATGAGAGTGCCAATATTATAGCAAACAGAGAAAACAACGGCTGTCTAAGCCTGCTTGGAAAGACATTCATCATACTTTCCGTCCTCTGTCTGGTCTTCCCGTTGCTCTTTGTAATCCTGCTGTTGCCTGTAATGCTAATTGGAGTGACAGGAGAGGTATTTACCATAGCAGCCATACTTGCCATAATATTATGCCCAATCATAGCCCTTATATATTTCCTCACAGGTTTGAAAAACGGTGATAAGAAAAATAAAAAGAGAATTTGTGTGTATTCTGCATTATTAGTATTATTTTTGTCGGGTATAATATATATGTGCGTGAACAGAGATATGATAAGCAGTAATATTGAAAATTGGGGAGAGTCCGTAGGAAATGTTTTTGACAACACCCTACCCGATGACAGATACATTGATGACTCTTATTACGCTGACATAGACTCATTCACAATAACATTACAAACCGTGTATTGCGGTGATTACATACCTGCCGTATCAGGAACAGCAAACCGATGGGGAATATCCGCAATGCAAAAGGTGTCAGACAGTGTATGGACACTGAAAATACCGTCTGACGCATATAACGAGATAAAATTCCAGGACACAAAGGGCAACTGGAGTAATGAGATAGAGTTTTACGACGCTGACACACAATCGTGGCGGAAACTGAGCAACATTCACTTGAGCCCTAACCCTGACCAAAAATTTGACTTTACCTGTCCTCAGTTATACAGATGGAGTGGATGCAATAAATGAATTAAAAATTAAATTCAATATGAGAATTATTAACAAAATTACAGCCTTTTTAGTTATTGCCACCATAGCACTACAGGCGGTGGCACAGGAAGAGAGTAAAAGTTATAAAGACTGGACTCTAACTCAGTGTTTGGATTACGCTCTGTCACACAATATAAATGTGTTGCAAAAACAGGTAGCTGAAAAATCAGCGTATGAAGGTCTTGAGCAATCAAAACAGGCGTTTGCCCCAAACATAAACGCAAGCACAAATCAGGGATACGCCTACCAAAACATGCTTGGACCTGACAACCAATCCGTATATAGTGCCACATACGGCATAAACCTTAATATGCCTGTGTTTTCAGGAGGCAAACTGCTCTACTCCAAAAAGCAGAATGAGATATTGCTTGAGAGTAGTAAAGAAGATGTAAACGCCAGCAAGAAACAGATTCAGACCAGCGTATTGGAAGCCTATCTACAGGTTTTATATGATAACGAAACTGTTGAGACAAGTGAGAAAATCTTTGAACTGAGCAACGCTGAGTATGAACGTTCAAAAGCAATGTATGAGGTAGGCAAAATAACAAAAAGTGCCTTGGCTCAGGTAGCGTCACAATGGGCAAGCAACAAATACAATCTTACAATAAGCCGTAATAACCTCAGAATAGACATACTGAATCTGAAACAGGTTCTTGAACTTGACATTACTGATGATTTCAGCGTAAACATCCCTGAGATTGATGATGCAGAGATTCTTGCTCCACTACCCGATATGTTAGAGATATATAATACCGCAATGGAATCAATGCCATCTGTAAAAGCGGCTAAACTTAATATAAAAAGTGCGGAGTTGTCAAAACGCGTAGCACAATCGGGTTGGATACCGTCTATTTCACTTAACGCAGGTCTAAGCGGCTCATACGCTACAGGACAAGGAATGAACATAGGAGAACAGTTCAAGCAATCTCTTGGTCCTACGGCAGGTCTCACTCTAAGCGTTCCCATCTATGACCAACGCTCCACTAAGACAGCTGTAAACAAAGCCAATCTTGCCATTGAGAGCAACAAACTTAACTATGAACTTGTAGATAAAGAGATTTCAAAAAATGTGGAGACACTATATGTAAACGCACTTAATGCTCAAGACAACTACATCACCGCTAAAGAGAAACTTGGCTATGCTCAAGAGAGTTATGACTTAGTATCGGCGCAGTACAATGTAGGAATGAAAAACACAGTTGACTTGCTTACAGAAGAGAAAAATCTATTTGCGGCAGAGCAGGAAGTCATTCAGTGCCGTTACAAGGCAATAGTATCATTACAACTGCTTAATGTGTTACAAGATAAAGAGATAAAAGTAGGAAACAATAATTAAACATATGTCTATAATAGAACTAAAGAACATCCACAAGACCTACAACGTAGGGGCTCCGCTTCACGTGCTAAAGGGAATTAACCTTACCATTAATGAGGGTGAGTTTGTATCCGTTATGGGTGCATCCGGCTCAGGAAAATCAACCCTGCTAAATATTTTAGGTATGCTTGACAACTACGATGAGGGGGAGTATCTGCTTGACGGAGAACTAATTAAAGATTTATCAGAAACCAAGTCTGCCAAACTGCGGAATCAGAAAATAGGATTTGTATTCCAATTTTATAACCTGCTTAATTTCAAGAATGCAATGGAGAATGTGGCTTTACCTCTGTATTATAGAGGTATCAGGCGTAAACAACGTAACGCCATAGCACTTGAATACTTGGATAAAATGGGGATTAAAGATATGGCAGAACATTTGCCAAATGAAATGTCAGGCGGTCAGAAACAGCGTGTGGCAATAGCCAGAGCCTTAATAGCAAAGCCTAAAATCATTCTTGCCGATGAGCCTACAGGTGCATTGGATTCACAGACATCAAAAGAGGTTATGCAACTTTTACGCGAGGTGAACCGCACAGAGGGTGTGACAATGATTATTGTTACGCACGACCCCAATGTTGCGGCACAAACGGACAGACTAATAAAGATACAGGATGGAATAATTGGAGACAATTAGAGAAATATTAGATGCGTTGAATGCAAACCGTTTCAGGACTTTCCTTACGGGATTTGCCATAATATGGAGTATCTATATGCTCATATTGCTTATTGCCACCGCTAACGGATTTAAGCATGGCTTGGATTCCGAATCCTCCTTTATGGCAAAAAACACCTTTGCTCTATACCCCGGCAAGACAACCAAGCCTTACAATGGATTACAAAAAGGAAGACAAATCGTATTTTCTGAAGAAGACATAGATTTCTTTGAGAAAGAGATTGGCAAGATGGTAAAAGTAAATGTGTTTACACCAATATACAGCATTCTGGGTGCAAATATTGTATATGAGGATGAGAATACAATAGTCAATATGTTTTGTGCAAGACCCGGATATGAAAAAATCAGGAATTTAACAGTAGTTGAAGGCAGATTACTGAATAAGACTGATGAGATTAAGCATAATAAGGTAATGCTTATCCCCAAGAGAACTGCGGAATATCTTTTTGAAGATGAGTCCCCGATAGGCAAACATGTGAAATACAACGATATTCTTTTTGAAGTGGTAGGAGTTTTTACAAGAAAGGGTAACCTTGCACGTGAAAGAGTGGTTATTCCTTTTTCAACATCACAAGTGCTATTTAATCCTGAAAAAACAGTTACAGACATAACTTTTACTGTTGATGGAATTACAACAATGCAGCAGAGTGAGGAATTTGCAAAAGAGTTAAGGGAACTGACAGCCAAACGTATGAATTTTGACCCCAGTGATGAAGAGGCTTTAGGTATAATTAACAGCGTCAGAACAGCCGCACGGACAGCCAATATTTTAAGTTATATAAACTTGTTTTTATGGATAATAGGCATAAGCACTCTTATCTCAGGCATTGTGGGAGTTGGTAACATTATGATTGTTACTGTAAAGGAACGTACTAAAGAGTTTGGAATAAGAAAGGCAATGGGAGCCACACCAGCATCAATAGTGGGAAACACTATTTTGGAATCACTTATTATAACCATAGGCTTTGGATATATTGGTCTGTTTTTAGGAATCTTAACTACTGAGATTGTGGCAAAACTTTTAGTTTTAATTCCACCTGACAAGAGATTTGTAAAGACATTTATGGACCCTACTATAGATTTACCCGTAGCAGTTAACGCTCTTATTTTGCTTATAATTGTAGGTGCCATAGCGGGCTTTATACCGGCACACAAGGCGTCACATATAAAAACAATAGATGCTATAATGTCTAAATGATTGATATAGACTACATACAGGAGATATGGGACACTCTGCACAAGCGTAGGGTACGCACGTTTTTCACAACATTTGGTGTTGCGTGGGGTATGACCATACTTGTTGTTTTGCTTGGTTGCGGTCTTGGTGTGGAACGGGCTATGAGAAGCACATGGGGTGAAACGTCAACCAATGCCGCCTACTTTTATGGCCGCAATGCATCACTGCCGTATAAAGGGTTGAAGAAAGGAAGAAGCGTGCATTTGAAAACAAACGATATGACAGCCATAAAGTCCAGATTTAAAGATATTGAATATATCTCCCCCTCATTTTGGAATAACGCAAACATAGTTATTAGAGGAGACAAATCTAAAGAGAATGTACCTATTAACGGATTGTCAACCGATTTCTACCAAATAAGCCCTTGCTTTTTATTAGAGGGTCGCACTATAAATGAGATTGATGTGGTTCAAAACCGCAAGGTGTGTATGATTGGTAGCCAAATAAAGAACGGACTATTTGGAGCTGAAAAGGCGGAAGGCGCGCTTATTTGGATTGACGGAGTGGCATACACTGTTATAGCGGTTATGGAAAAGAGTACTGACGTAAACATATTTGGAGACCCTGAGCAAATGATTTTTATACCATATACCACATTTGCGGATATTTACAATAAGGGCGACATTGTTGATTGTATAGCACTGTCGGCAAACAAGAATGCCAATATACTGGATTTGGAAACAGATATAAAGAACTTTCTTAAAGAGAGGGCTATAGTATCGCCCGATGACAAACAGGGAATTATCTCTGACACCACTAAGGAATACTTTGATACAGTAAACAACCTGTTTAAGGGCACAAGAATACTTATTTGGGTTATTGGATTAGGCACGCTGCTTGCAGGTATGGTGTGTATCACAAACATTATGCTGATATCAGTAAGGGAGCGTACACAAGAGATAGGAATCAGGCGTGCATTGGGTGCCACACCGTTTAGTATTGTAAGACAAATACTATGGGAGAGCATTTTAATGTCAATGCTGGCAGGTGTGGGAGGAATAGTTGTGGGCTTAGGTGTATCCGCCGTGTTAGAGGATATATTCACTAGCATTGAAGGAAGTGATACAGTACAATTAAAAGGCATTTACATACCATTTAAGTTGGCTGTAATAATATTTATAATACTGGAGACAGGTGGACTTATAGCAGGTCTGATGCCTGCATACAGAGCATCGCAGATTAAGACCATAGACGCGCTGAGAGACGAATAAACGAATTAAATTATATACATTATGAAACGAGTAAAAAGAATTTTTTTGACAGTATTGCTTTTAGCGGCAATAGTAGGAACATTTGTGTATCTGTGGAAGAAATCTCAACCGGAGGTGGTGGTATATGAGAACATATCACCTGAAATCCGAACCATTGAGAAGACTACACTTGCCACAGGAAAAATTCAGCCACGTGATGAGGTTAAAATCAAGCCTCAGATATCGGGTATCATTGAAGAACTATACAAAGAGGCTGGCGATAATGTGAAAGAGGGCGAACTTATTGCCAAACTGCGTGTCATACCTGATATGAACACCCTTGCAAATGCGGAGGCATCGCTAAAGAAAGCCCAAATAGCCCTTGACAAGGCACAGATTGACTATAACCGTGAAAAACAACTCTATGACAAAAAACTTGTATCACAAGCGGACATTGAGGAGTTTGAGGTTACTCTGAACAATGCAAAAGAGGAGTATCAAAGGTGTCAGGACGTATATGACATAGCAAAAGACGGTGCCACAAAAAATTCCCAGAGCACAGGTACCACATACGTCCGTTCCACCGTTTCAGGCACAATACTTGACATTCCTGAAAAAGTTGGTAACTCTGTTGTGCTTACTAATAATTTTAATGAAGGTACAACCATTGCCACTGTAGCCGATATGAATGACTTGTTGTTTGTGGGAAAAATTGATGAGACTGAGGTTGGTAAACTCTATATAGAAATGCCTGTTCAAATTATTATAGGTGCCATTGAAGGTAAATACTACGATGCCTCATTAGAGTACATTGCTCCTAAAGGCACAGAAGAGAACGGAGCTGTTATGTTTGAGATAAAGGCTGCCGTAACCATTCCTAAAGGCGAGTTTCTAAGGGCGGGATATAGTGCCAACGCCAAGATAATACTCAGCAAGGCAGACAGCGTACTTTCCATTCCTGAATCATCACTTAATTTTGCTGTTGACACACCATACGTTGAGGTTCTTACTTCCACCAACCCCGATGTCTATGAACGCCGCGATGTTAAGATTGGACTCTCTGACGGCATAAACATTGAAATCAAGAGCGGAATCAGTAAAGAAGATAAAATAAAGGAATAGTTTGGAGACTCTAAAAGAGATATTAGATGCATTACGGGCAAACCGTCTGAGGTCTTTTCTGACAGGTTTTGCCATTGTATGGGGAATATTTATGCTCATACTGCTTCTTGCTGCCGGAAACGGATTTAAGAATGGTATGGAGTCAAATTTCTTCTACATGGCAAAAAACACAGTTATGCTCTACCCTGGCAGAACCACAATGCCCTACGCAGGTTTCCAGAAAGGCCGTCAACTTAACTTCAAGGCTGAGGACATTGACTATATGGAAATGGAGATACGTAGAATTGCAAAAGTTGAGCAATACACCCCTATTTTCAATATATGGAACGACACTCTGACCTATAAGAAAGAGAACGATGTATCGTCACTTTGCGGAGTCAGACCTGGATATGAGGTTATGCGCAGCCTCAGCATTGAACGCGGACGTTTTCTTAATGAAGTAGATGAAAGAAACCATAACAAGGTGGTTCTAATCCACCCTAAAACAGAGAAAAACCTGTTCAAAGGCGAGGACGGCGTAGGAAAATTTATAAACATAAACAACATACCATTCAAGGTTGTGGGCATCTACACAGAGAAAAGCGAGTCTTGGCGACCCGATGTATATATTCCATTCTCCACCTCACAAATGATATTCAACCCATCGGGGCTTATAACAGACATATCATTCTCTGTAGCGGGAGTAGATACAAAAGAGAAGAGTGAGGCTCTGCAGGACCAACTGCGTCAGATTCTTGCCCGCCGACTGAATTTTGACCCCAATGACAAGGAAGCGGTGTGGATTCGTGACAATGTGTCAAACTCAATGCAATCAGCCTCCATATTCTCCGCTATAGTCTTCTTTATATGGATTATAGGCATAGGGACACTTGTGGCAGGTATTGTAGGTGTGGGAAACATAATGCTTATAACTATTAAGGAACGCACAAAAGAGTTTGGAATACGCAAGACATTGGGGGCTACACCTGCCTCAATACTTAAATCAGTAATTTTTGAATCACTTATTATAACGGTTAGTTTTGGGTACATAGGGCTGTTTTTAGGAATTGTGTTGAGCGAGACTGTCTCTAAAGTTCTGGAAAGTATGCCCAAAAGCGGAGATAGAGAGTTCACTACATTTATGAACCCTACAATAGACCTTTCAATTGCAATAACGGCATTAATCATACTTGTTGTTGCAGGTACTCTTGCAGGTTACATTCCAGCCAGAAAAGCCGTAAAGATAAAACCTATTGTAGCATTGCAGGCAAAATAATGTTTGACATAGATAACATACGGGAGATTTGGGCGACAATAACAAGAAACAAGACCCGAAGTTTTTTCACATCATTCGGTGTGTTTTGGGGAATGCTAATGCTTATGGTTACACTTGGATTCGGGTTGGGCATTGAGCGTAATATGCTTAATCAATGGGGAGAAACCTCTCCTAATGCGGCATTCTTTTTTCAAGGCACAACATCTATGCCATATAAGGGATTCAAGCGTGGCAGACGCATACAATACAAACGTGACGACATTAAGGCGTTAATCAATCAATTTCCTGAGATAGAGAACATATCACCTGTGATTTGGGGCAACGTAATAAAGAAGATGACTCACGCTGACAAATCAACCGAAAACCTACAATGTATAGGACTGTCAAGTGCCTATAATGTAATTAACCCTTGCCACATTCTGGAAGGCAGGTTTATAAATGACATAGATGTTCAACAGAGCCGTAAAGTATGCGTTATAGGTTCAAAGGTAAAGAACACGCTCTTTGGCGGCGACAAAGCCACAGGGTCTCTTGTTTGGGTAAACGGAACAGCATATACTGTAATAGGGGTTATGGAGAAGCAAGCGGACATAAATATTTTTGGAGATCCGGAAGAGTCCATTTACACTCCTTATACCACTCTTGCACAAACTTCAAACATTGGCGATAACGTCCACTGTATAGGGTTATCTATATCAAAGAGTGTAAATATGCGGGATTTTGAGGATAAGGCGGTTGCATTTCTTAAAGAGAGGCATAATGTGGCACCGGAAGATGAGCAAGGCGTAGGACACTTTAACACAAAGCAGTTTTTTGACACTTTTGCAAACCTGTTTTTAGGTCTTAGGATACTTATATGGATTGTAGGTTTGGGAACTCTTGCCGCAGGAATGGTTGGTATAAGTAACATTATGTTAGTTACAGTAAAGGAACGCACACAAGAGATTGGTGTAAAGCGGGCATTAGGGGCTTCGCCATTTGTAATAATAAGACAGATAATGAATGAGAGTCTTTTACTTGCCCTTATTGCAGGGGTTGTGGGGCTATTTGTCGGTGTATTGATAGGTGCAGGGGCAGAATCAATGTTATCATCAATGCCACAAGACAACCAATTTGTTGACGGAGTGTATGTGCCTTTCGGCGTTGCGTTAGTAGTTTTAGGCATATTAGTTCTAAGCGGACTTCTGTCAGGGCTTCTACCTGCATACAGAGCCGTGCAGATTAAGGCTATAGATGCTCTGAGAGACGAGTAAACATAACCCTTCATACATCATACATCATACATTATACATTGTGCTTATAGCACATTATATTCTGGAATATCATTGAGAAATTGATGCGTGCCAGCGGTAAAGTCAAACTTAACGCAGAACGTTGTTTTTGAATTAGTAAGAATAATATACGGGGCTTTCAATTTTGTGTTGTAGCTGATAGCCTGCTCCATAACAGATGAGTCTATGGCAACATCGGGTGCCTTAAATTCAATAAGTATCATAGGCGTTACACCTTTATATACTATAGTGTCACAGCGGCGTGAGGAGCCGTTAAGTTTTAAGCCTGCCTCTGTGGATATTGACAGTAACGGATAGCCTTTACTCTCCACCAAATAGTTACAGAACCACTGCCTCACCTCCTCCTCAGGGGTCAAGGCAACGTACTTTTTCCTAAACTTATCAAATATTTGCGGTTTGCGTTCCATTCGCTTGCTTTTTCCATACAAATTTATGAAAAAAGTTTTAACTTTGTAGAAATTTACAAATATTCTTATACAATATGAGTTTATATATACTATGAACTATTCAGATATAGTAAAACAAATCAGCATAAAAGACTTTAAGCCCATATATGTGCTTATGGGTGGAGAGCCGTACTATATAGATAAGATTACAGAACTGATAGAGGCTTCCGTTCTAACTGACGATGAGAAAGTTATGAACGAGACCATCGTATATGGCAAAGAGGCTGACATAGCCGATGTAATAACAGACGCACGCCAATATCCTGTATTCTCTCCGTATCGGGTAATATATATTAAGGAGGCTCAACTGCTACAGAATAAAGATAAACTATCGCTGTTTGAAAAATATCTGGAACACCCTGTAAGCAGCACCATTATTGTTATAACATATAAAGGCGGCACCATAGACAAGCGTAAGGCCTGGATTAAGCTGGCGGACAAATTAGGGGTTGTGTTTACATCGGAGCAGGTAAGAGAGTACCAACTGCCGCCACTTATAGAACAGATGGCAGACAGGGCTCACCTTGATATAGATAAAGATGCCACAGAACTGCTTGTAGAGTATATAGGCTCTGATTTAACCCAATTAGAGAGCGTAATTCAGAAATTCAACATTCTACTACCCGATGGCAAACGCCGCATTACGGCTGAAGCCATAGAGAAGGTTGTGGGCATATCAAAGGATTACAATGTGTTTGAACTTGCAAACGCTATGCTGCGTAAAGATGTACGCAAGGCAAACCTTATAATAAACCATACAAGTGAGGCTATCCAGAAGATTATTCCAACCCTTTATAATAATTTCTCAAATCTGCTCATTTACTTATACTTGCCGCCTGGCTCCACTGATTCTGATGCAACATCGGCACTAAAGATAAACCCTTATTTTGTTAAGGATTACAAGTATGCCGCCACCAAATATACAAAGATGCAGGT
>JAKSNX010000053.1 GCA_024405815.1 Paludibacteraceae bacterium
ACAGCCTTGCCGTCAAGAGGTTTTAGTGTGGAGACGGTAAACAGGTCTGATACGGCTGAGCCCTCTGAGTCTATAATGCTCTTGCTTACAGAACCATCTTTGCCATGTACATATACCGCTATGTTTTTACTGTGAGAGTTATAAACGCCCCATACATTCCCCGATGCCTCCATCATAGAGGCTTTTATGTGGGAGTCAGAGAATATTAGGGATAGGTCACGGTCATAAACGTCAAACCCTGTGGCACTTGAGAACAGATAATAGTCTCCCTCACACATAAAGCGGTGATTATTACCATATTTCTTAAGTTCAGTGGCTGTAGCCTTATCAGTAGGGTTTATAAAGCAAATCTTGCCATTGCTTAGAGTTGTTACAAACTTATATCCAGGAATATCTGTGTAAATCTGATTACCGGCAGACTTAACCAGCCCATTGCCGCAGTTAAGACGGCTCTTACCCTTACGGTCAAGGAAATAGATTTTACTGTCATCACCAAAAACAATATAATCCTTGTTGCTTAGCCTTATATGCCTTATCTCGCCGTCTATGTGGCTTACGGACACGGCATTTTTCCATTCGGGCAGTACGGTTCCGTCTTTTTTGGTAAGATGTATTTTCTTGTCGTCTTTAGTACCGTAGGCAAACCTGTAGTCCTTATTGTTTTCATAATCAAATACAGACAGTGGGGTGCATACCTCTCCCTTAATGTCTTTAGGGAATCCGTAAAGTAGTTTCCCGTTACGGTCTAAGATGTAAAGTTTGCTCTTGGTGGTGAACGCAATCTGTAATTTACGGTTCTTTAGCATATCCACAGCCTTAATGCCACCAATAATAGGCTCTTTTACAGATGTTTTCCAAAGAATCTTACCCTCTGCTGAAATAAGGTATATCTGATTCTTCTTGTCTTGTATAAATATCTCATTCTCACCTGTATAGTGGTTAGTGAAAATCTGTGGCTTTATAACGGCAGGTGCGTCAAGCGTTACAGAGAATATTTTACTCAAGCCTTCTGCCTCCGATACAGACTGCTGAGGCTCTGATTCTTGAACTGTTTCAGCCTGTTCTTCAGTTGGTGTGCTCTCAACATTTTGAGCTATTGACGTAACACTGTCTGCAAAAGTTTCCACAGGGGTGTATTCTGCCACCACATCGCCGGGCTTGCCTGAATACTGAATAAAGAAATGCTGGTAATCCATATTGGCATTCTCATTCTCACTTTGCAGTCCTATACAGTCAAACGATGTCCACAAATCCTTGTTTTCTCTTATCCTGTCTGCAAAACCACTCTTAAAAAACTTGTAGGCATTACGCACAATGTACGGAATATCAATATATACGGAGCGGTTAGATGTGCTAAGCAGTGTGCGGTCTGCACTACGGAACACAGGAGAGCATTTAAGAGTTTGGGTCTTGTGGTTGCGGGTTGCAATATAAGAGGCAAAAGATGCCGTAGGGGCAATAATAAGGTTTCCGCCCGCTATGCACATATACTCATTAGGTAGGGTGAAATAATCACCAAAAACATTGCCGGCAAAACCGTTCACACCCAAGTTAAACACCTCAATGCCATTGTTCTTGCTGGTGCCGGACGGATTCAGTTCCAATGTAATACGCCTTAGGGCTGTTTGTGCGTCATCATTGTTCCATAGTTTTACTATAACAAAATTATCCAATGGTGAACGCCCGAATGCAATCTCACCACCAAAAAACTCTTGAAAGAATGTTATGGGAGACTCACCCGATGTGGTCTCAAGCCCATCTTCCACATCGTAGGCATTAGGGAACATAACCACACGGTAGTCCTCTAAATTGGTTATGGCAAAATGTCGGAAAAACCAAGTGTTGTATGGCATAGCCTCCGATAGTGTGTTTTGATTCGTATTTTGCCCTGTAAATGCCTGAACCACACCTGATTTGCCATTACTGTACGCAAATCCGTTAATCTCTATTCGGTCTTCAGAGAAATCAATATCGTAGCCGCACCAGTCATCGTATTGGTCGCTCACATCAAAAACACGGTCCATCTCATCAAGCAGAATGTTTTTAAGCACATTCCGGCAACGCTTGCCGTTTATAAAAATGTTAGCCTCCTGCTTATCACCCGATGACAGCCTTATTTTACGGAAAACATTATCGTCCATAATAGGGGAGTGCTGTGCATCTATGCAATGTTTTGCCTCCTCAATCAGCTCCTCAGACGATGACGCTATAAAGAACTCATTATAGTAGGTGGTGTGGTACTCTGCACTTATATAAGTGTTAATAAACTTTTCTGCCTCTTCCCAATCACTCTTGGACAGTACTGTCGTAAGCATTGAGCGTAAGCCCCCATCGGGCGATGCGTAGAAAGCAATAGCCACAGGTCTGCTTGATATTATGTTATTTATTTGAGGCTCAGTCTCTTTTAGAGAGTCAAGGGCATATATTATTCTGTGTGTCTTGTTTACGGTGTTAAGCACAGTCATATTGAGCCAATAGTTGTTATTATAGAGCAGGCTCTCCTGAAAAATCTTAATGCTGCTCAGCCCTAAAATGGCACAAGGCTCACCCGGAACAGACTCATACAAATCACGTTTTGCTGATACTGTGTCTTTTCTCAACTCCACATATCCCCACACAGACAGACCTATTATGAGAATACAGATTGATGATATTATTAACGCTTTTTTCAACTTTTAACTTTCAACTTTCAACTAAATTAAAACCAAGTTCCAATACCAAACTCCACAAACTCAACTTTCTGCAAGTGCGTCTTAAACGCTATCTGAGCAAGTAAGTGTTTGGTTATATAGTATTTACACGATAGGCGGAAATAGTTCCAGCCGTCCTGCTTGTCAATATCGTAAGAATAAAACATACCACGTTTAAGACTTGTTCCGTTGTTAGCGGCGTTAAGAGCATCTTTGAAAGGTTCCATATTCTTAACAGGGTCATACAGATAGACTCCAAAACCAAAACCTATCATAAGTTTGCCTATCATAAGCTCATTGGTTATGTTAAGACCCACACGGAACTTATTAAGGAACTTGTCTTCTGTGGTGAATGTCTTGCCAAAGTGTGTGTTGCCGTCATAACTTTTCCACTTGCCATCTGCTCCTTGAATAGCAGTTGTGGTAAACGCACCATCGTAGAACATATCCACACCTATGCCTATCCTGTGCTGACGGCATGTGCGGTAAAATGCCTCAAAGTTCAGCGATGCACAGCCCCAATATTTTGTATCCTTATAGTATAGAGTCTTTGCACCTCCGCTGGCTATAATCTCTCCGTACCAACGCTTTAGTTTTGTAGTATCTCTCTTAACCTCAATGGGTTTGTCATACTTGCGTATAACGGGGTGGTATTTAAGCCCCACCTTGCCGTCAAATATGTTGAGTCCTGAATTAGGTTGGAAAAGAGAGCCGCTGGAGCAGTGGTTGTAATCCACGCCAAGTGTTATATCCACCTGCTTGTGAACGTGGAAATCAACATTTACACCTGCCTGTAGGTTGAAAGTGAGAGGTCCGCCTATAATAAAGTTGTTAGTGGCAGGTTGCATGGAGCCTTGCTTGCGAGCCTCGTCCAAATCACAAGGTTTGGTGCAGAACCCAAAACCGCCGCCTATCATAAAGTTAAAGTCTGCTATATGAGAGCGAACCATTGGTATATTTATATAGGTGTAAGGGATAATCATTTGTCCAAGCACTTTAGGGTTGCTAAGGTCTATAACCTGCAATGCCAAGCCAATGGTGGGGCGGTTAAAGTCCAAGTGCCACTGACGTGAGCCGTCTGTATGCCACTCAAATGCAATCTGACCGCCAAGTGACGGACCCTTTACGGCAGGGCTCACTATGTTCTTATCATGTGGGTAGATGTAGCCGCCAACAAATTCTGCCTTAATAGAGTAAGGGACAAAGTCAGTGGAAAGTGGAAAGTTGAAAGTTGAAAGTGAGTCAGTTGATGGTGAGTTTGTGGCGGCAAATGAGGCGTAAGAACTAACAATCAAAATGATTGTTGCAAATATTATCCTATTTATCCACTCTCTTTTTGTCATTGCGGTTAAAATTCCATATCTTTGCAGATTGTTGGAACAGATGTTTGGTTTCAGCCCACAAATTTATAAAAAATATCGGTAAAAATGATGGTGCTTTTAAAAAAAGAGATAAGGAATTTCTTTTCATCGGCGGCAGGTCCTATAGTTACGGCTGTATTTCTTGCCATTACCGGTGTCTATCTGTTTGTGATACCATCGCAGTATAACGTGCTTGACAGCGGTTACGCAAACCTTGACGGACTTTTTGCCACAGCTCCTTTGTTGTTCCTGTTCCTTATACCTGCAGTAACCATGAAACTCTTTGCCGATGAGGTTACATCGGGTACTATAGAGTTGCTTGTCACCAAACCTATAAAAAAATCGTCAATAGTATGGTCTAAATTTTTAGCAGGGTGGGCTATATCTGTTATTGCACTGATACCCACGCTGTTATATATGGTAAGTGTGGGCTTGATGGGGGTCACTCCGTTTAATTTGGATACAGGCGGATTCTGGGGCTCTTTTATAGGTCTGCTATTCCTTTCCGCACTTTATACGGCGATAGGGGTGTTCTGCTCATCAATTACAAGAAACTCTATAGTGGCGTTTGTTATATCGGCTCTGCTATGCTTTTTGGTATATTACGGTTTGGGTGTTGAGGAGCATTATGACTCAATGAGTCGTGGCGTGCTGGATTTAAAAGATGTAATGTATTTTGTGATTGCTGTGTATGTGTTTATATTTGCCACCATAATTAGGGTCAAGGGTCAAGGGACAAGGGTCAAGAGACATATATTATCTGTTATTGTCATTATCGTGCTGTACGTAGCATCGGGTTATTATGTGCTACGGCTTGACCTTACATCAGAGAAACGTTACACCCTTTCTGATAACACCAAGAACCTGATGCGCTCTATTGATAAGCCTATAGAGGTTAATCTCTACCTTGACGGCGATATGAATTCAGGTTTCTTGAGGCTGAAAGATGCTACGCAGAATCTGCTGAAGGAGCTTAAAGCCTACTCTGATTCAGAACTTTCTGTAAACCTTATAGACCCCTCTTCATCACCCGATGCCAAGACCCGCAACTCCGTTTATGCTGATTTGGAGGCTAAAGGGCTGAAACCCACTATGGTGTATGACCGTGACTCAAAGGGTGGTATGATTCAGAAAATAGTTTTTCCGTGGGCTGAACTTATAGAAGACGGCGATACCATAAATGTAAACCTGCTTAAAAACATTCAGGGAATGAGTGGCGATGAGAATCTGAATGCCTCTATAGAGTCGCTTGAGTATGAGGTGACAGACGCACTGCGTAGGCTGAATAATAAAACGCCTGAGAGTGTGGCGTTTATAGAGGGGCATGGAGAGTGGAATGAGCAAGATGTCTATTCCGCTACAGAAAAATTGGCTCTATATTATAATGTGGATAGGGGCGTGCTTGGCTCAGATGCATCTGTTCTTAATAAATATAAGGTGGTGATTATTGCCTCTCCCATAGATAAGTTCTCTGAAGCGGATAAATTCATTATAGACCAATATGTTATGAATGGAGGTAGCGTGCTTTGGCTACTTGATGGAGTGCGTACCGATAAGGAGAATTTGGGCATTGCCAATGAGATAAATTTAGATGATATGCTCTTTACTTACGGAGTTCGTATAAGTCCGTTGTTATTGCTTGATACTCAATGTGCTATGATGCCTGTAAATGTAGCGTTAGAGGGAGAAAAACCGCGTTTTGAGCAAATGCCGTGGTATTATGCCCCTATCCTTATACCTAACCCAAGTAACGTTATTACAAAAAACATAGATGGCGTAAAAGCAGATTTCTCATCTGTAATAGAGTTGGTTGGTGAGAACAAGACTGAGTTGCAAGCCTCCGCACTGCTCTTTTCATCTGCCAAGGCGGGTCTTGATAAGGCACCTATGCAGATAAATCCTGCTGTAGTTACACTATCGCCCGAATCCAAGTTCTTCTCATTCTCTTATTTACCTGTGGCAGTGCTGATTGAAGGTAAATTCCCATCAGTGTTCGCTAATCGCATGGTACCGCCTGAGATAACATCGGGGGTAAAAGAGAGAGTAAAGGAGAGTAGTGGTGCGAAGATGGTTTTTGTAGCAGACGGAGACGTTATTCGCAATGACGAGCATTTAGGTCAGGCATACGGAAACCATCAGTTTATTCTTAATGCAGTCAATTACTTGGCAGATGATGAGGGTTGGTTGCTACTGCGTGGCAGAGAGTTTAAAATCAGATTGTTAGATAAAAATTTAATAACAGAGTACCGCACAGAGATTCAAGTGGCTACAATACTTGCACCTCTACTATTGTTAATAATTTTTTGCTTTGGTTATCAAATTGTTAGAGTGAGACGTTGGAAATAGGTCTCTATGTTTCAAATATTTTTCCTACATTTGTGGGAAAACTTTTAAAAATATAGAAGATTTATGAAATTCATTGTTTCTGCGTCACAGTTGAGCGAGCGTCTTCAGACAGCCGCCAAGTTTCTTCCAACCAAGCCACAATTACCAGTGTTGGGTTGCTTTCTGTTTGAAATTGAGGGTCCTAAACTAACCATTACAGCATCAGATGCTGACACCACTTTAGTAACAACTCTTGATATTGAGAATCAGGGTGGAGACGGTAGAGTTGTGTTGCAGTCTAAAATCCTGTTCAATACATTTGGAGAACAGCCTCTTACATTTGAGATAGATGACCATAACTATAGTGTAAAACTTACGTTTGATGGTGGTAAGTATGATTTTATGGGGCAGAATGCATCTGATTATCCTACTCTTAAATCCCTTAACGCCGATAATGTAAGTGCTTTCTCAGTTGACAGTGCCAAGTTATCTGATGCCATAACCATGACATCGTTCTCCACTGCTAATGATGAGATTCGCCCTATTATGAATGGATTGTGCTTCAATTTTGTAGAAAGTGGTCTTGATATAGTTGCCACAGACGGGCATCGCTTGTCTAAGGTTACACTTGATGAGCACCCAGGGCTTTCAAATGGCTTTGTGTTCCCTAAAAGACCTGCAAACCTACTTAATGGCGTTCTTTCTAAAGAGGTGGGTAATGTACAGATTCAGTTTGATGATAAGCTGATAGTCAGTCAGATATCTGCATATACCATGATAACACGTCAGATAGAGGGAAATTATCCAAGCTATAATTCTGTTATCCCTACAAATTATACATGTAGTGCCATTGTAAGCAGAGAGGTGTTGCTTACGGCGATGCGTCGTGTGCAGGTTTGTTCAGACCAAAGCAGCAGCCTTATAAAGATGTCTATTTCAGAGAACAATATCCGCCTATCGGGTCAGGATATAGATTTTGCAAATTCTGGAGAAGAAAACATAAAGTGCTCATACAGTGGAGATAACATAGAGATAGGCTTTAAAGTTACGCTTATTATAGATATTCTTGCAAACGTTCAGTGTGATGATATAGAAATAAGGCTTATGGACCAGGCACGTCCGGGACTGTTTGTTCCTGTACAGCAAAAAGAAGGCATTCAAGCTCTGATGCTGGCGATGCCTATGATGCTTGCATAAAAAAAACAAATCACCATGAATTTAATATTAAAAAAACCGATAATATTCTTTGACCTTGAGACCACAGGGGTGGATATAGTCAAGGACAGAATTGTGGAGTTGGGCTATATAAAGGTATTTCCCAATGGAGAAGAGGAGTCCAAAACCATGCGTTTTAACCCAGAACGCCATATACCTGAGGAGGCTACCGCAGTTCACCATATAACAGATGCAGATGTGGCACAATGCCCCACATTTAAAGCAAGGGCAAAAGAACTTGCAAAAGTGTTTGAGGGTTGTGACCTTGGCGGCTATAACTCACTGAAGTTTGATTTGCCGCTTCTTGCAGAGGAGTTTGCCCGCACCGATGTGGACATAGACCTAAAGAAAGCCAAGATGGTTGATGTGCAGAACATCTTTTACAAGATGGAGCCCCGCACACTTGTGGCAGCCTATAAATTCTATTGTGGCAAGAACCTTGACGATGCTCATGCCGCCGATGCCGACATACGTGCCACGTATGATGTCCTACGCTCTCAATTAGATAAATATCCGTCTGATTTACAGAACGATATAAATTTCTTATCGGATTTTAGCGCTCATAGTAAATTTGCAGATTTTGCAGGGCATATAATCTATGATGAGAGTGGGGCAGAGGTCTTTAATTTTGGCAAATATAAGGGCATTACAGTAGAGGCTGTCTATAAAAAAGACCCAGGTTATTTTGGGTGGCTTTTACAAGCAGATTTTCCACTCTACACCAAGAAACTGCTTACGGAAATAAAGCTTCGTGCTACGTCATTTTGAGCGTCCCTCACTCGTCATTTTGAGCGTCCTTCGCCCGTCATTTTGAGCGTCCCTCACTCGTCATTTTGAGCGCTAGCGAAAAATCTCTTATATTTTCCACCCATTTATTACCACTTTTAATTAAAAAGTGTTATCTTTGTAGTCTGTATATTGGCTGTCTATGCCACTATGCAGACTAAATTGTTATTTTTAGACCTTAAAAATTATAGATATATGAAACACAATTACACACTATTTTCTACATTAAAGGCGTTTGTGACAGTCATTGTCTTGTGTGTCGCAGTTTTAAATTCTTATGCTGCCACTAAAAGATTAGTAGCTGGTACACATTTTGACCCTAAAGACCCTACAGTCCAGTATTTTCCTGTGATAGATGAAAATGGGAATAATGATAGTAAGCTATTCTTTTTCGGCAATGCTGACAAACAACATTTTAGAGCCACTTCACAATATCCTAGTTACGGCGGACACGACCATAGATGGTTAAGATATTCTACATCTTCGACTCTTGAAAACAACAAATATGTTTGTTCTAAAACAGATAGAATAACAGGTGGAAAAGATGGTGATGGTTATACATTCTCTAAGGTTAATCGGGACGGATTCTTTTTCATTTCTAAACCAGGATACAATGAGTATTCGGTACTTGGTGAATTTGATATGGTTGGGTTGGCACCAGGTACAGTTTACGATATTGAGATAGGTTGGTATAACATTTCAGATACTTATTGGTCAGGAAATGATGGTGCAAGAATACTTGTAGAGGTGTATAGTAACGGAACTTTTGTAAAAAGGTTTACTTGGAATGATTATGTATATGCAAATTCCGGGTTGCAAACGTCCACTGCTACGGTTACCGTGCCAGCTGGTAAAAATTCTTTGGAAGTCTTTATTTTCAACAACTATTCCAAATATAGGTCAATGATTGCCGTTGACTATATTCTTGTGTATGGACAGGGTCTGTACATAACTCCAGACCATGAGGGACCTTATCCTGCAGGAGAAGAGGTGACTTTAACTGCAAATGACGGTACAGCCCCATATACTTGGTATCAGTCAGTTGATAATGGAGCAACCTATACCGTGATTAGCGGACAAACAGGCTCGTCTATTACAGTTTCTCCTACTCAAAGAACTATTTATAAGTGTGTTGATGCCGGTAAGGCAGAAGACACATACGAAATAAACCCTACGGTTATATGTGATGCCACTAAAACCAAGACTCTGTTTTCTGAGACTTTTGGTACATTGTCATCAGAAAAAGCAAGGTCTTCAACATCGTATTGTCCATATACCTACATAGACGCTTGTAAGCCAATTAAGAATGGTGGTGAGTATGCTATTGTCGCACTTCCTAAATGGGGTGGTTGCGGAACACAGGCATCAGATGCTAATTCTTGTAACTGTACTTCAGATTTTTGGTTTAATTCTAAATATGACCATACTCAGGGTGGTTTGAAGGGTGGCAAATACGGCGGTATGCTAATGCTCAACTGTAATAATATTGGTGATGTGTTGTATGAAAGAACCGTTAATGTATGTTCACAAACGTATTTGTTATTTTCTGTGTGGGTAACTGCGGCGAATGTTAGTGATGTAGACCCAATAAAGGCTAAGTTTGTTTTAAGGGGTGGCAGTAAAACAGGTCCTGTAATAGATGAGTATGAAGTTAAGAATATAGATGTTAATACTGGGTGGAAACAAATATCGGCAATGTTTAACTCAGGCACTTATTCTCAGGTAACAATCCAATTGGTAAACTTGGCTCCTGCTGGTCAAAAAGGTAATGACTTGCTTGTAGATGATATTGAGTTCAAGGCTTGTAACCCTGAATCATATCTGTATGTAGATGACATTTCACAAAGAACAGATACTGTTTTACTATGCCCGTATAACAATGGCTCGCAAAAGGAATCTATAACACTGAAAACCGTTATTAACGGAACTGCATTTTCAAATCCGTATTATTATTGGCAGAAATCAAACGATGGCTCTACTTGGGCGGCGACACCTATCGCAGGCTCTGGTCAGGGTGATTCATATAAAAATTTAACTATTACATCGGGTGACTGCGGCTATTACAGAGTTATTATTGCAACAAGTCAAGCTGACGCACAGGCTATCGCAGAGGACCCTACAAGTAAGGTTGGTTGTGGCTTGTATTCCATTTCAAATGTCTCACACGTTGAATGCAGGGATTTGGAGGTTTATGTTAAGGTCCCTCTTATGTGTAAGGGTTCAGATAAGGCCAAATACACGGTTAGTGTTGTCAATACTTTACCTTATTCTGTTGCAGCAAAAACAATTGTTTCTTGCCAGTTGAGTGCGGCGGCAGGTTTTACAAATTCACGTATTGAAAATCTAACACCAAGTTTGTCAAGCATAAATGCAATTAAACGTTCTGAAATAGCCTGGGATGTAGAGATTGCAAAGTTACCTGCATATAAAGAGGATGCTGCTGTGCAGGATACTATTAAGTTTGTTTATTATGCTACGCCTACAACTACCGCCGCTGAAGTGGCATCGTGGTTCTTCATTGCAGAGGCAAAAGGATTAACGAATCCTAATCAAATGTCATGTCCTGAAAAATCAAAATTCTTAATAAATGATGGAGTGGCGGAAACCTGTGATAATATAACATTATCCATTACTCCGATTGCAACACCTGTTTGCTTGGGAGTTAACGCAAGTTATACAATTAAGGTTAAAAATAATTCAGCGGTTGCAACAGACCCTGTTAACATAAGGGTCACAATGCCTGCAAATCAAGAGTATGTAAGTTGTACTGGAGGCACGTATGATTCAAGTACATCTATAATTGCGGTAGGTTCCATTGCGGCAAGCACTGAACAAACAATAATGTTTACAACAAAAACTAAAAGTGCTGGTAGTAACGCAATGTCAATTGTTTTGACAAACGATGCTACATCTACTAAGACAGCAACTGTAACGGTGGATGCCAAACCATCTGATGCTGTTATCACAACGCCATCATCAACTCCTTATACTCAGTGTGGCGATGGGTCATTTAGTTTAGTGGCTACTACACCTATTGTGGGTACAGGAGCTTGGAGTATTACAGGTGGTTCTGTGGCTTCTGCTACATCTGTTTCCACCACTGCTACAGTGGCTGCAGGCTCTACGGCTACTGCAACTTGGACTGTATCAAACGGAGTTTGTACATCAAATACAGCATCCGTCTTACTGAAAAACGCAATAGCTCCAACTATTACGCAAACTTCTGCATCGGGTACAGAGTCTCAAACTAAATGTAAGGGTGAGACTATTACCGATTTTACATTTGAATTAGGTGGCTCTGCTACAGG
>JAKSNX010000054.1 GCA_024405815.1 Paludibacteraceae bacterium
TGGGAATAGAGTGTTATTTTCAAGATGGAAGCGGTATTACACCTGAAACAGAGGCTGTTATTGTATCCACCGCCATTGAGGAGAGTAATGTGGAATATCAGAAGGCATTGAGCCTTAATATACCTATAATTAAGCGTTCTAAGATTTTAGCGGAAATATCAGACAGCATAAAGACCATTGCGGTAGGCGGCACATCGGGGAAATCAACCACAACCGCCATGATTTTCCATATTCTGCAAAAATGTGACAAAGAGCCATCGCTGATTACTGGTGCAGGGCTTACCACTATTCAGAAAAAAGGACTTATAGGCAATGCCTGGAACGGAAACGGAGAATGGCTTGTAATAGAGTCTGATGAGTCTGACGGAAGCATTGTAAATTACAACCCTGAGATAGCCCTGTTGCTGAATGTAGAGCGTGACCATAAGGAGGAATCTGAACTGTTGGAGTTGTTCACTACCTTTAAATCTCATACAAAAAAGGCTTTTATAGTTAACAGCAACTACCCTATCACTATGGGATTAAGCCAAAATGACGCTTATAATTTTGGCACAGAGGGGAATCCAGGTATAAAGGGTACAGACTTTAAGCAAGACGGTTTCCGCATATCATTCAAGGTAAACGGACTTGACTGCTCCATTAAGGCAATAGGCAGGCACAATATGGAGAACGCACTTGCGGCGATAGCGGCGGCTGTGCAGACAGGAGTTTCAATTAAAGATGCAGTAAAAGCCATAGAGGATTTTAGCGGCATATATCGCCGTGCATCACTTACTTGGTGCAATCAAGCCAAACACCTTTATGTAGTTGATGATTTCGCTCATAATCCGTCAGAAGTGGCATCAGCCATTAAGGCTTGCCAAAGCATTACAGGCAAGGTTGTGGCATATTTCCAACCTCATGGATTCGGTCCGCTAAGGTTTATGCATCAAGAACTTGCAGAGATGGTGGCAGAAACATTAAGAGCGTCAGATATTTTTATAATTGGTGATGTCTATTATGCTGGAGGTACTGTAAATAAAGATATATCACCCGATGTGGTAAGCAATTACATAATATCACAAGGTAAGAATGCGGTGTTCTCAGGCAATAAGGACAACTCTCTTAAATGTATAACAGAGGCTGTATCACCGTCAGACTGCACTGTGCTGGTTATGGGAGCAAGAGACCCTAAATTAAGTGAATATGCAGAACAGATTGCAAACAACATTGCAAAATAAATTTTATACAAAAATTTTTATATAAATTTTGTGGATATTAAAAATATGTTGTATCTTTGCAACGCTTTTTAAGAAAGCAACACTTTTTTGGTGTGGTAGTTCAGCTGGTTAGAATGCCGCCCTGTCACGGCGGAGGTCGTGGGTTCGAGCCCCATCCACACCGCAATTTAATTACGGAAAAAGAAATGAAACAAGGAATTCACCCAGAAAGTTATCGCCCTGTAGTTTTTAAGGATATGTCTAACGGCGATATGTTCCTTTCTCGCTCTACAGCGGCAAGCAAAGAGACAATTGAGTATAAAGGAGAAACCTATCCACTTATAAAATTGGATATTTCAAGCAGTTCTCACCCATTCTATACTGGCAAATCAACATTGGTTGACACAGCAGGTCGTGTAGATAAATTCAATTCACGTTACAAGAGAAACAAGTAGTTTTTTTTCATAAAAAGGAAGAAGGCTCGTACATTGTGCGAGCCTTCTTCATATAAAGCATTACCTAAACTATAAAGCCCTACTTACAGTAAGGCTTTAATTTTATCTTCATAAACATTTCTTGGTCCTGCACCCACTTGTTTGTCAACTAACTGACCATTCTTAAAGAACAACACTGTAGGCACATTACGTATGCCATACTTATCTGTAAGGTCTGTATTCTCTTCTATATCAACCTTACCTATTAGTGCCTTGCCCTCATAATCTTTTGCAAGACTCTCAATAATAGGACCCACCATTTTGCAAGGTCCACACCATGTAGCCCAAAAATCGGCTACAACTACGGCGTTATTGTCTAACACCTCCTGAAAATTCTGATCTGTAAATTCCATAATAAATTTTATTTAAAAAAGTTAATTCTCACAATGGTTTTGCGTCAAAATAGTATGATAATGTCTGCTCCTCTACTGCAGGTTGCGAATAAGATTCATTATCATCGCCGGGCATATCCGTATCTATCTGCTGACGTTCATCGGGTAATGAATTATACGAGGACAGGACATCTATCAACTTAGTATTTACATATACATCATTCTTTCCCTTAAAATTTACCTCTGTATTATTCTCGCCATCATATACATTTACATACAAATCCACCTTAACTCCATCTGTGTCAGGACTATCAGAGATTGCATTACCTAAAGATTCTATTAAATCAGTACGCACGCTATCAAGCGGAATATTTATATTCAATCCTATTCTGTAGTGGTCTTTCACCTCTTCAAGAGGCTCTATTTTGTTTATTGAGAAACTATACTCCACTGGCTTGCCCGCCTCTTTATCCTCCTTACGCTGATAACGTTCCTTGATTTCTCCACTAATAAGTACAAAAGAGTTTGCAAGGAACATGTTTCTGTATATAGGGAATAGTTTACCCGCTATTGAAAATGAGTGACTGCCACTGAAATCCTCAACCTCCATAACTATATATGGCTTACCACTCTTTGTTCCTATTTTCTCTTCTGACGATGTTACAATACCGCCAAAATTAAGTTTTGTACCTGGGGCATATTTGGCAAGGAATGTCTCATTGTTTTGTATTTCAGCAATGTCTGTTATATTCATAGCCTGCAATACAACCCTGTATTTATCAAGCGGATGTGCAGATATATACATTCCAACCACATCTTTCTCATTACGTAGTTTATACAGATTATCCCAAGGAGATGCTTTCTCTATCAGTGGTTTTTGGATTTCAACGCCCATATCACCAAACAATGAGTTCTGCATAGATGATTTGGATTCTTGGTACATGTTTCCATAACGCATAAGCACCTCTATCATAGTAGTACCCTTCTTGCCTGTAGCAAAGAACTGCTCTCTGGTTATACCCCCTATATTATCAAACGCTCCACCATATACAAGAGACTCTATTGCCTTCTTGTTACACGATGCCAAATTAACTCTCTCAAAAAAGTCAAATATATCTTTGAACCTTCCACCCTTGTCTCGTGCATTTACAATAGCCTCTACAGCAGTGTCTCCCACACCTTTTATACCACCAAGACCAAAGCGTATATCTCCCTTATCGTTTGGCATAAAGTGAAGGCGGCTCTCGTTCACATCGGGTCCTAAAACATTTATACCCATAGCCTTACACTCTGTCATAAACTTTGTTACCTCTGTAATATCATCTTTATTACGGGTAAGGTTGGCAGCCATGAATTCTGCCGGATAGTTTGCCTTTAGATATGCGGTCTGATAAGAGACCCAAGCATAACATGTGGCATGAGACTTATTGAACGCATATTTTGCAAACGCCTCCCAATCAGACCATATTTTCTCCAATTTTGCTGTATCATGACCGTTTGCCACACCGCCATTTATGAATTTAGGCTTAAGCTCATCAAGCACCTTGCGTTGCTTTTTACCCATAGCCTTACGCAGTGTGTCTGACTGACCACGGGTAAATCCTGCAAGCAGACGACTAAGTTGCATCACCTGCTCCTGATATACCGTAACTCCGTATGTATCTTTAAGATACTTTTCCATTACAGGTATATCATACTCAATAGGTGCCCTGCCCTGCTTACGGTTAATAAAATCAGGGATATAATCCATAGGTCCCGGGCGGTATAGGGCGTTCATGGCTATAAGGTCTTCAAACACTGTTGGCTGCAACTCACGCAAGTATTTCTGCATACCTGCTGACTCAAACTGGAATGTACCCACCGTGCGTCCGTCACTATAGAGTTTGAATGTCTTTTCATCATCTATAGGGATATGGTCTATATCCACATCTATATTTTTGGTTATCTTTATGTTTGCAAGTGCCTCCTTTATAATGGATAAGGTGCTGAGACCCAAAAAATCCATTTTTATAAGCCCCACAGACTCAACTACATGCCCATCATACTCTGTAACCATTACATCCTCACCTGTATTCTTATCCTTTACGGTGCTGAGTGGTGCAAATTTAGTAAGGTCATCAGCTCCAATTATAACTCCACAAGCGTGTATTCCTATTTGCCTTATAGTACCTTCAAGCTGACCTGCATATTCAAGTGTCTGTTTAATGTTCTCATCGCCGCTATGCAGTGCCTGCTGTAGTTCAGGAACCATTTTTATACAGTTCTCTACAGTAACGGCAGGTGCCTTTCCTGTCTTGGAGTCTTCCGGAAACTTAGAGGGGACATACCCTACCAAACGGTTCATTTCAGATAACGGCACATTTTGCATTCTGCCCACGTCCTTCATACTGGATTTGGTTGCCATAGTGCCGTAAGTTATTATGTGGGCTACACGCTCTTTACCGTATTTCTTTGTAATCCAATCAAGTACAAGTCCTCGCCCATCATCGTCAAAATCTACGTCAATATCAGGTAATGAGATACGGTCAGGATTTAGGAAACGCTCAAACAGCAAGTTGTACTTTAACGGGTCCACGTCTGTAATGGTAAGGCAGTATGCAACAACACTACCTGCCGCACTTCCACGACCCGGTCCTACACTTACGCCTAACTTTTCTCTTGCCGCCTTTATATAATCCTGAACTATAAGGAAATAGCCTGGGAATCCCATAGTTTTCATTACGTGGAGCTCGAAAATTATGTTCTCCTTAATATGGTCATCCATATCCTTTCCGTAACGTTTTTCCGCCCCCTCCCATGCAAGTTTTGCAAGATAATCAGCCTCTAACTTTATTCTGTACAGTTTCTCGTAACCGCCAAGCTTCTTTATTTTCTTTTTTGCATCTTCATCACTGAGTACAACCTCACCTTTCTCATTGCGTGTAAACTCATTAAACAAATCCTCCTCAGTAAATCTCTTTTTATAATCATCTACCGTACCAAACTCCTTAGGAATATCAAACATAGGCATAATAGGGTCTGACTCTATGCTGTACTCCTCCACTTTATCCACTATCTCTTGTGTATTCTCTATTGCCTCTGGCAAGTCTGAGAAAATCTGAGCCATCTCATCGGCAGACTTCAGCCACTCCTGCTTAGTGTAACGCATACGGTTCTCATCTTCCAATTTGGCTCCTGTACTTATACATATAAGCCTCTCATGAGCCTCCGCATGCTTTTCCTCTACAAAATGCACATCGTTTGATGCAATAATCTTAATTCCTAACTTATGTGCTATATCTACAAGCACAGGGTTAGCCTCACACTGTTTTTTATAGGTGGTTTGGTCTCCGCCATCTTTAGAGGTCTTATGACGCTGTAACTCAATATAATAATCGTCTCCAAAAACATCTTTGAACCACTGTGCCGATTTTTCCGCCTCATCACGTCTGCCCCTCAATATGTAATAAGGTAGTTCTCCTCCCAAACAAGCAGAGCAAACAATAAGACCCTCTTTATGCTCTTTAAGTATATTCTTATCTATACGTGGTCTGTCATAAAAACCGTCAACCCAAGCCTGAGTAACTATTTTACACAGATTCTGATACCCTGTCTTGTTTTTTGCAAGCAGAATAAGGTGCCAACCGCTACGGTCTAATGCCACATCTCTGCCTCGCTCATCGTCAAAAACACGGTAATTTGGGTCCTTATCATAAAGTGTTCTCCTTGCACAATACGCCTCCACCCCTATAATAGCCTTAAAGTGCGGATTATCAGGGTTACTGTTATATTTCTTCACATTATCAGTAAACTCCTTTATTCCAAACATATTTCCGTGGTCTGTAAGTGCAATGGCACTCATACCAAGGCTTGTGGCTTTGGCTACAAGTTCCGGCACTTTAGACATTCCGTCTAAAATGGAATAGTGGGAGTGGACATGGAGGTGTGTAAACATTTATCTATTATTTTTGGGAACCATTGATATTCAAGGGCATGGACTTTAGTTGCAACATCGTGAGGCGTATCTGTAGGCAGAACCTCACATTTAACTTGGAATATAGTTGTGCCTTGGTCATAATTCTCATCAATATAGTGGATTGTTATACCACTCTCTTTCTCTCCCGATGCCACCACTGCCTCATGCACACGGTCTCCATACATGCCTTTGCCGCCAAATTTTGGAAGCAACGCCGGATGAATATTTACAATCTTATGCGGAAATGCTTTAACCATAGCCTCTGGCACTTTAAGCAGAAAACCCGATAGTACAATTAAATCGGGGTTCATACCCTTAATTTCATTCAGCACTGTACCGTCCTCAAACTCCTGTTTTGTAAAAGAAGAACTCTCTATACCTAAATTAGCTGCTCTTGTAAGCACATACGCATCTTTTTTATTAGACATTATGCGGCATATACACACATCTTCATTGCCTTTAAAGTGCTTTACAATATTCTCTGCATTGGTTCCGTTACCCGATGCCAATATTACAATCCTCTTCATTTCTCAATGTTTTTTTGATTTGCGAAGTTCCAAAACTTCAAGTGCAAAAGTAATCAAAATGTAATATCTAGTAAAGGTACAAGTCAAAAACTTATTAACAATATGCAAGTATTTTTAATCGAGTTGCATTTTTAGAGAAAAATTACTATCTTTGTAGTCGATAAAATAAATTTTACAATTAACTAATACCTATTTATTATGGCAGACAATTCTATCGCAGCTCAAGTTAAAGCAATTATTGTAGAGAAATTAAGTGTAGAGGAATCTGAAGTTGTAGAATCAGCAAGCTTTTCAGGAGACCTTGGTGCAGATTCTCTTGATACTGTTGAAATGATTATGGAATTTGAGAAGAAATTCAACATCTCTATTCCAGATGAAGCAGCAGAAAAAATAACAACTGTAGGCGAGGCCATTAAGTTTATTGAAGAGGCCGCCAGCAAAGCCTAATTTTAATTTATGAATCTTAAAAGAGTTGTTGTAACGGGTTTAGGTGCTCTTACCCCTGTAGGCAACAATGTTCCTGAATATTGGGACTCATTGTTGCGTGGTGTAAGTGGAGCTAAACCCATTACTTGTTTTGATGCGTCCAAGCACAAGACTCAATTTGCCTGTGAAGTCAAGAACTTCAATCCAGAAGACCATTTTGACCGTAAAGAGGCACGCAAATTAGACAGATTCTCACAACTTGGCATAGTAGCGGCACGTGAGGCAATTAAGGATTCCGCTATTGATTTAGAGCAAGAGAATCTTGATAAAATAGGCGTTATTTACGGTGTAGGAATAGGTGGCCTGAACACATACGAGGAGCAATGCTCTGAATTTTATGCAGGAGACGGCACTCCACGTCTGAATCCGTTTACCATACCTAAGATGATTACTAACATAGTCAGCGGACACATATCCATAGAGTTTGGGTTACGCGGACCAAGTTATGTTTGTTCATCAGCTTGTGCATCAAGTAGTAATGCCATTGCACAGGCATTCAACACCATCAGATTAGGTAAAGCTGACGTTATAGTTTCAGGTGGCACAGAGTCCTCTTTGACCCAATGTGCAATAGGAGGCTTTAACGCCATGCATGCATTATCCACACGTAATGATAGTCCTGAGACTGCATCACGCCCATTCTGCAAAAGCCGCGATGGTTTTGTATTTGGAGAGGGGGCTGGTTGCCTTGTTTTAGAAGAATTGGAACACGCTCTTAACAGAGGTGCAAAAATATATGCTGAGATTGTAGGAGAGGGTGAAACCTCTGATGCATATCATATTACAGCATCACACCCTGAGGGATTAGGTGCCATTTCTGTTATGCGTAACGCACTTGAAGATGCTGGTCTTAAACCTACTGACATAGATTATATCAATGCACACGGTACATCAACCAATGTAGGTGATATCTCAGAGGTTAAGGCTATAAAAGAGGTATTTGGGGATTGGGCTTACAAACTAAACATAAGTTCAACCAAATCTGTTACAGGCCATTTACTTGGTGCGGCGGGAGCAGTAGAGGCAATAGCCACTGCACTTGCTGTATATAACGATGTGGTACCTCCTACCATCAATTTTACAGGCGAAGAGGATGAGAATATAGATTACAAACTTAATTTTACATTCAATAAGCCTCAGAAAAAAGTTATTAATGCGGCATTGTCCAATACATTCGGGTTTGGAGGACATAATGCCACAATAGTTCTAAAGAAATTTTCAAAATAAACTAAGACGCTTTGAGAAACAATCTGATACAAAAAATAAGGTTCTTTTTCTCCAAGAAACAAGAGCCTTATTTTAGTTTAAAAAAATTGTTAGGATTTTCTCCTAATAATATAAGAATATACAAACTTGCACTATTACACAAGTCTGCCGCTGTACGTGAGAATAGCGGCAAACTACTTAACAATGAAAGACTTGAATTTTTAGGTGATTCTGTATTAAGCACTGTAACAGCAGATGTGCTTTATAACAAATATCCTTTAAAAAAAGAGGGAGAACTCACAAATATAAGGTCAAGAATAGTGCAGAGGGCAACCCTTGACACTCTGGCACTTGCCATCGGGTTGGATAAACTAATGACAATGAACCGCCGTAGCACTAAAAACTACGGGAAAGTACACATAAACGGAAACGCATTTGAGGCTCTTATGGGGGCTGTATATGAAGACCGTGGATATGAATATTGCAAACGGTTTTTCCTTAAACTTGTGGCTGAAGGGTTTATAAACATAGAGCAGGCTGCACGTAAGGATATAAATTTCAAATCCAAGCTTATAGAGTGGGCTCAACGTGAGAAGTACAGGTTTGAGTTCATCACAGAAGACACTAAATTCATACGTGAAACAAACACCACCATATTTACATCATCAGTTACAATAGAGGGGATAAATATAAGTGACGGTACAGGTTCAAGCAAAAGGGAGTCACAGCAAGATGCTGCAAGACACGCACTTAAGAAAATAAAAGAGCCAAAAACCTTAGAGACTATAGCACAGGCACGCAAGATAAGGATAGAGGCTGAAACTAATGAGCAGAGAGACACCACATCTGAACAAACTGATATTTGAGCAGGCTAAACGCTACGGAAGCAGAGCCGCCATTTATCACCGCAAAAACAACTCATGCAAATGGGAGTCTGTAAGTTGGGGTGAGCTTGCCGTGCATGTAAGACTTATAGGCAAGGCTCTTATTGAATTAGGGGTGGAATGTGGCGACAGAGTAGGCATTTTTTCACAAAATATGTATGAATGCGTTGTGGCTGATTTCGCAAATTTCAGTGCCAAGGCTGTAACCGTTCCCATATACGCCACAAGTACCTCTATACAAGTAGATTACATACTTACAAACGCTGATATAAACGTACTTTTTGTAGGAGAGCAATATCAGTTTGATGTAGCAAAAGAGATTATACATGACTCTGATATTCTGCGTAAAATCATTGTCTTTGATAATTCTGTAGATATATCCGGGTGTAGCGAGGCTATGTATTTCTCTGACCTGTTAAAAAGAAGCGTATCACCCGATATAGACAAAGAGGCTGAAAGACGCATCGCACAAAACTCTGAAGACGATTTAATGACTATACTCTACACATCGGGTACAACTGGGTTTCCTAAAGGAGTAATGCTTACACAATCCAACTATACAGAGTGCCTTACACGCAGTCTTGTAAGGTTCAACACTGTTAACGATAAAGATGTTACAATAACATATCTACCTCTGTCTCACATATTTGAAAAAATGTGGACATATTTTTGCCTTTTAAATGGTGTTACCATATATATAAATCACCTGCCCAACGAGATTAGCAAGGCTCTACAAGACATACACCCTACTGTAATGTGTGCTGTACCACGTTTCTGGGAGAAGGTTTACGCAGCCATATTAGATAAAATGGAAACGGCGATGCCTCACTCAAGACGTATATATTATAAGTGGATTCTATCATTAGGAAAAAAATATAACCTTAGCTACAAACGTTTAGGATTCCACTCTCCAAAAGGTCTTAGTGCCGCATACAAGATTTTTGCACGCCCTGTATTCCGCAAGGTGGAACGTGCCATAGGTATAGAACGTGGCAATGTATTCCCATGTGCAGGGGCAAAACTATCTGATGATATAAATATGTTTTTCCATAGTATGGGCATAAATATATGCTATGGTTACGGACTTACAGAATCAACCGCCACGGTAAGTTGTTTCCCTACTGACAATAAATTTTATAAAATTGGTTCTGTGGGCAAAATCATAGAGGGAATGGATGTAAAAATATCACCCGATGGGGAAATTCTCATAAAAGGAAAGTCCGTAACATCGGGGTATTACAATAACCAAGAGGCTAATGCAGAGGCGTTTACAGAAGACGGTTGGTTCCGCACAGGCGATAGCGGATTTGTGGATATGGAGAATAATCTTTACCTTACAGACCGCATAAAAGATATGTTTAAGACATCAGGCGGCAAATATATTGCCCCTCAAATGCTTGAGAGCCTTATCTGCGGCAGCAAGTTTGTGGAGCAGGCAGTAGCAATAGGTAATGAGCATAAATATGTATCCATGCTTATAGTGCCTTCGTTCAGCCATTTGGAAGATTGGGCTAAAGAGCATAATTTAAGTTGGCACACAAGAGATGAATTGCTATCCCAACCCGATGTAAAATCTCTATATCAAGATATTATAAACAAACGTTCAGGCATTCTTGCCCAATTTGAGCAAGTAAAAAGGTTCACTCTGCTGCCACAACCATTCACAATGGAACAAGGACACCTAACTAACACGCTTAAAATCAGGCGTAAGGTTATAAATGAGATGTTTAAGGCGGAGATAGATGCAATGTATGATGTATGAAATATACTAAAAAATATAAAATAGGGTTTCATCAGACAGACCTTAACTTTAAGTTAAAGCCTTATGAGTTTATGAATATGGCTCAAGACATTGCAACAGAGCATGTTCAGTCTAAAGGTTGCGGTCAGCTTGACCTACGCAAAGATGATTTGGCGTGGATTCTAATAAAAATGAACACAGAGTTCATTCAAATGCCATGCAATATGCAAGATGTGGTGATGCAGACTTGGCACAAGGGTCAGATGGGTCCCATATTCTACCGTGACTATACCATTCACGATACTGACGGAAAACTCCTTATAAAATCCACATCTATTTGGGCTACAGTTAACATAAAGACACGCTCTCTGTCACGTCCAAAGCCTATTCTTACAGATTGCATTGTTAAAGAAGACGCAATGATTGACCGCAACATAAAGTTGCGTGTTCCTGCTGATTTACCTCTTGTAAAAGAGTGCGTACATCGGGTAACATACTCAGACATA
Source organism: Paludibacteraceae bacterium (assembly GCA_024405815.1). Classification (GTDB taxonomy): domain Bacteria; phylum Bacteroidota; class Bacteroidia; order Bacteroidales; family Paludibacteraceae; genus Enterocola. The sequence continues at coordinate 11,331 of JAKSNX010000054.1, forward strand.
GACTGTAACAATCATGTAAACAACACAAGTTATGTAATTTGGGCATTGAACTGCCTACCCTACAATTTAGTGTCAAAACAGGGCATAAAGTCTATAGAAATAAGTTACCTTAACGAGACCAAACCGGAGTCAGATGTAACAATCCAAATCTACTCTACCCCAGACTCCACCTACTACATTAAAATGCTTAATACAGAAGGCATTACTCTTACGCTGATTAAAATTGG
>JAKSNX010000055.1 GCA_024405815.1 Paludibacteraceae bacterium
AAGGAATCGGGGATTAAGGCGGATATTACTATTGCCGCCAATATTCAGCAAAAAGATGCCATTGAGAATCAGGTTCACGATAAGATTACTTTTGTGCAGGAACCTGAACGTAGAGGTACTTTTGCCGCCATAGCACTTTCTGTTATGCATTTGGCATTAGAAGATAAGATAAACCCCGATGAAACCGTGGTGGTTATGCCTTGTGATGCCTATACAGGCATAGAATATTACTCTGTAATAAAACAGATGGCGGAAACTGTGGATAGCAATGCCGCTGATTTGGTGCTTATGGGCATAAAACCTACGTATCCATCGCCAAAATATGGCTACGTGATAGGGTCAAGGAACTGTTTCTATGAGCGAGAGCAGAGTCCAAGTGAACTTGGCTATGCCGAGCGAAGACGAAACATGGTTGAAACGGAGTTTCAACAAAAGGGACAATGCATAAGGGTTGAAAAATTTATAGAGAAGGCAGAGATTAAGGATGCTGAGAAGCTGCTTAAAGAGGGTGCTTATTGGAATGGAGGAGTGTTCGCATTTAAATTAGGATATATGGCAGAGGCTGTTAAAGGCTATCTGAATGCAGACTCATACACAGAATTTAGAAATAAGTACAGCACATTGCCTAAAGGCAGTTTTGATTATGAGTTTGTACGGACTGCCAAAAATGTGGCTATGGTTCCGTTTAATGGAGATTGGAAAGATTTAGGTACATGGAACACACTTACAGAGGAGTTACCAAGCAATGTAATAGGTAATGCTGTGTTAGGAAATAAGAATACTAATACGCACGTAATAAACGAATTAGGTACGCCTATATTCTGCAATGGTTTAAGTGATGTAGTGGTGGCTGCATGCCCCGATGGAATACTTGTTTGCGGTAAAAAGGTATCTGAAACCATTAAGGATTACGCCGATAAGTTGACTGACCGCCCAATGTATGAAGAGAGGCGTTGGGGTAGTTATCAAGTGCTTAATACACAAGAGTTTAACGATGGATTTAAGGCTCTTACAAAAACCATTACACTAAATCCTGGTAAGAATATAAGCTATCAGGTTCACCATCACAGAAGTGAGGTTTGGAGTTTTATAGATGGTGAGGGGCTGTTTGTATTGGACGGCAATGTTACCAAAGTGGGGCGTGGCGATGTGGTAAACATACCTGCAGAGCATTTTCACGCAGTCAAGGCTCTTACAAAACTAACTTTCATAGAGGTTCAGGAGGGTGGTCCGTTAGTGGAAGAGGATATAGAGAGGTTTGATTTTGACTGGAGCAGGGTGCAATGAGCTTCTTTCAGAGTGACATAGCGTATAAGTTCTACAGTAGCCTTAAATGTGTTAAAACATTTAAAGTAACTACAGATAAAGGTTATGTGCAGGGTTATATTCAGCAGGAGAATGGTTTGCTGAAAGGCTTCTTTTCTCGTCGTGCCATAGTGTTGGGCGGTCCTGTTTTATACCCCGATGCCACCGAAGAAGATGTTACAAAATTGTTACAAAAACTGAAACAAGCCACTAAATCAGCCATTTATACAGAGATTAGGGCAGAGAAGGATTACTCTGAATATAAAGATATTTTCCTTAATGCAGGATTCAGATACCACCCTCATCTGAATGTTTTAATAGAGTGCGATACAATAGATAAAGCATTTAACAGAATGGATGAGAATCGCAAAAGGCAAATCAAAAAAGCCGATGAAAGCGGAGTAATTTGCAGATTTGCATCAAGCATAGATGAGGTTAAGGCATTCTACTGCCTACTAAAGAATCACTACAAGAAAAAAGTCAAGAAACCTCTGTTTACATGGGAGTTTTTTGAGAAAATGTTTACATCGGGGGTAGGAAAATATCTGCTTGCTGTAAAAGATGATAAGATTATAGGAGGCATGCTACAGGTATCTACAGATGATACTGTATATGATTATTATGCATGTGGCCTTGACGCTGAATATCAGGCGGAAAGCCCTTCGGCAACCATCTATTGGAATACCATTAAAAACGCCATAGAACACGGACAGACTACTTTTGACACTATGGGAGCAGGAACGCCTGGAGTCCCATACGGGGTGCGTGATTTTAAGCTACGTTTTGGCGGTGAGTTGGTGGAATTTGGCAGATACATCTGCATTAACAAACCTATTCTGTACAAATTGGGGTGTCTTGCCATTAAAATAATCTCATAATTTAGGCTTAATTGCTTTTATTTCAAAAAATTGTATTATCTTTGCCGTAATGTAGGTATGAAAAGTTTTACTTTTGAAATAAAGCAACTTATATTAGACCTGTTTGCACTGGCCGTATCGTTTTTTTTAGTGGTTTGGATAGCACCGCTTAATGCAAACGACCCAATAAGCAAATACAGTATAATCTATGGTCCGTATGCACTTGTATGGATTCTAATTGCCTGGATATCGGGTAGATACAGAAGAGAACTTAAAATCCAGACCTACGGAGAGGCTATGAAAGTGGTGTTTTTAGCCACAATAATAACATACGCCATAGGTGCCACAGTAATGTATATATGGTTTCCAAACTACTCATTACCAGTTGTTTTAGTTATAGCGATAACCGTATTCATATTTCTTGCTGTATGTCAGTCCATATATTTTGCAATAAGGTATGCCTCTGACCCTGAGTCTGATGTACACCCTATAGAGAAGCGAGCCCCTAAAAAAGGATTGCAAAAACCCGATGTCATCACCAATGAGGGCTATGAGGCACGTAAGCAGGCTATGCTGGCGTGGATGGGAGAGAAGGCATTTAATTGGCTTGATTCACAGATAGATATACACAGTACAAACACTCAGATTCTTTCCACTACAGAGTTGTTTAATTTTGAGCAGTTGGAGCCTTATAAGTACAGCACCATAGTTAATGTACGCAGTCTCAATAACATACGTGGCATTAACCGTATGTTTTCCATTATAAATGAGAAATTACCCGATGATGGGCTGTTTGTGGGTGTTTTTAAGGATAAAAGTGTGAAGAAACACGCTATACTGCAAAAATATCCCAAAGGGCTTAATTGGATAGTTTACACTTTCTACTACTTTATAAAAAGAGTGATACCTAAACTATTCTTAACCAAACGTTTATACTACGATATAACAGGCGGTAAGCATCGTGTGTTATCTAAGACAGAGGTGTTAGGCAGGCTATATTATTGTGGTTTTGAGATAGTTACAGAGAAGAAAATAGAGAAATACACCTATTTTGTGGCTAAACGTATAAAGGAGCCGCCAATGTACAAGAAACGTCGCTACGGTCTGCTTATAAAACTAAATAGAGTGGGTAAGAACGGTGAGGTTTTCAAGTTTTACAAAACCCGTACCATGTACCCTTACTCTGAATTTATTCAGGACTATATGTACAAGACCTACGGCATTCAGAAGGGTGGCAAATTTAATCACGATATAAGGGTAAGCACCGTTGGCTCTATTATGCGTAAATGCTGGTTAGATGAACTACCGATGTTTATAAATTTCTTTAAGGGAGATATGAAATTTGTGGGCGTAAGACCTATAAGCAATCAGTATTTTAATTTATACTGCGATGAGTTACAGGAACTTAGGGTTAAGTTTAAGCCAGGTCTTTTTCCACCTTTCTACGCTGATATGCCAGAGACACTTGAGGAGATTCAGGCATCTGAGATGAAATACCTTAAAGCATGCGAGAAGAACGGCACGTTTGTTACGGACGTAAAATATATGTGGATGATAATGTACAATATAATTTTTAAGAGGGCAAGGTCTAAATGATGTATGATGTATTATGTATGATGTATAGTTGTAAAGTTAAAAGTGGAAAATCATTTAATTATGTTTTTGTTTAATGGATTTCATATTAGTAACAGGTGTAGAAAGTTGATAATTTTCAATTTAATGTTGATGCTGTGCATCAACATTAACGCTCAGGATATTCCAGAGAACACAAGCTACACCCGCATCTACGATTTCCTTGATGAGCTGGCAATGGACGGCATTATTGATATAAATTCTGCACTGAAACCTTACAGCAGAAATATGATAGCCGCCAAACTTAAAGAGGCTCAAAGCAAAGATTCTCTGCTGTTTAAGCGTCAGAAAAGGGATTTGGATTTCTTTATCAGCGAGTTTGCCAATGAACTTGACACCATGCCTAAGGCATACGTTCATTATACAAACAAAAAAACTTTTGACCTCTCTCTGCTACAGCCTCAATTTATTTTTCATAATAAGCACTTTAAGGCTTCAATCAGACCTATTTTGGGCATGCACGTCTATATGAACGGCAACGGACCTATCCTGAAGCGTTGGTATGGTGCTGATTTGCAGATGGATATAGTTAATCATATATCTATTTGGGGTAGCATACGTGATAACTCTTGGACAGGCAAGTATCTTAATAAGAACAAGGTTAAAACTGAGGCGGAGCGTAGTTATATGGCTCGTATGTCGCAGCCTGATTTCCTTTATAATCTGCCTGGAGTTCAGTACAAGGAGGCTAATTATGGTGGTGATTACAGCGATGTTAGGGCTGGTATCCGTGCCTACGCTTGGTTTGGTAGTATCGGGTTTGTAAAGGATAACTTGGAGTGGGGTGACACTTACACTTGCAGTAACATTATATCGGGTAGGCAACCCTCTTTCCCGATGATTGAGTTAAAGCTTACACCTTGTGAATGGTTCCGTTTTGACTACATACACGGATTTATGATAAGTAATGTGCTTGACAGCACAAAATGGTATTGGGAAGAGAATTACTCTGATATAGGTGTGGGTAAGAAGCACTACAGACCTATGAACAAGTATATTGCAGCCAATATGTTCACGTTTATACCTATAAAGGGTCTGCACTTGGCTTTTGGAAATTCTGTAATATATTCTGGTGAGTTTCAGCCTATATTCCTGATTCCGTTTGCATTCTTTAAATCGTTGGACCACCTTACCACCAAGGGTATGCAGATGGAGAACCAAAACTCTCAAGTGTTTATAAATCTTAGTACATATAATATTCCTCACACTCATCTGTTCTGCTCTTTCTACATAGATGAGTTTAGTCTTGAACGTTGGAAACCAGGTAACAAACAGCGTAACCTTGTTAGCTACAAGGCTGGTTTTAGCGTAAGTAACTGGCCACTGAAGAATGTGTCTGTAGGTTTTGAATATACAAGGTCCAATATTTTGTGCTACAAGCATTCAATTCAATCTATAACTTGGGCTTCTAACAGTTACAATATGGGGCATTACCTTGGCGATAACTCTCAGCAGTTCTTTGCTTTTATTAACTATAAGCCTATTCGTCAGCTTAATCTTAACCTCTCTTATACAAAAGACCAGAAGGGTAATGACTATGAGTATTTACGTAGAAACACTAAGGAGATACTTAGCCAAAAAGTGCTTAAAGATATAGTTTGGGAGAACGATATTGTATCTTTCAAGGCTCTTTATGAGGTTTGGCCTAATGCTTACGCCATTGTAAACGTGGATTGGAACTATGCTCGTGGACACAATCCTACTTCAGCACCCATATTAGGTGAGAACAGGCTTGATGCCAAAGGTTATGAGGACCTCTATACACCATCATTCTACAAAGGCTCCAACGTCACCTGCACCATAGGCCTCTCCATCGGGTTCTGATACCCTCCACAACCATTTGAATTTTTTTGTTTTACGTAATGGTTTTATATATATACCCTCGGAGGGCTCATGACCATCTGTGATGGTCAGAGTCCCTCCCATACGTGGTCTGTGACCACTATGGGTCCCTCCCGTGCACGTGTCACGGGTAACAACGCCTCCTTAGGGTATATATATAAAACCAGTATGCAAAAGTAATATGTATGCCCCAAAGAGGCGTTGTTATACTTGTGCTAATACCACTAGTTTTTTGAATATGTATAACTAAAGAGGCGTCTCCACCCCGCAGAGCGTGTGCGGGAGGGGACCGCTATGGGTTACAAACCCATAGTGGGAGGGACAAGCCCTATCACAGATAGGGCGAAGCCCTCTGTGTTATACATATTCAAAAAACTTTAAATAATGTTAATAAAAAAACTTGCGTATGTGATTAAACATCAGTAAATTTGCATCATTATTGTAATCAAACAAACAAATAACCAAACGTTATGAAAAAAATTCAAATGGTTGACTTAAAAAGTCAATACGAGAAAATCAGAGAACAAGTCAATTCCGGCATTCAGGAAGTAATTGACACCACATCATTTGTAAAGGGTGGTAAAGTAACAGAGTTCCAGGCAGAACTGGAGAAATACCTTGGCGTAAAGCATGTAATTCCTACAGGAAACGGCACAGACGCACTTCAAATTGCCCTTATGGGGCTTGGCTTAAAGCCTGGCGATGAGGTGATTACACCAACATTCACATTTATTGCAACGGCAGAGGTTGTTGCATTGCTTGGGCTTACCCCTGTAGTTGTAGATGTTGATATGGATACATTCAACATGAGCATCGAGTCTGTAAAGAAAGCAATTACACCTAAAACCAAAGCAATAGTGCCAGTTCATCTATTTGGTCAAAACGCCAATATGGAAGAGTTGCTTAAAATTGCAAAAGAGCATAATTTATACATTGTTGAGGACGCTTGCCAGTCAATTGGTGCTGAATACACATTCTCTGACGGCAGAAAAGTTAAATCAGGCTGTATAGGAAACATCGGGTGTACATCGTTCTTCCCATCAAAGAATCTTGGTTGCTATGGTGACGGTGGTGCTATTTTTACCAACGATGATGACCTTGCCGCTAAGATGCGTGCCATTGCAAACCATGGTATGGTTGTACGCTATCATCACGATTTAATTGGTGTAAACAGCCGTTTGGATAGCATTCAGGCAGCAGTATTGCTTGCTAAGCTTCCACACCTTGATGAGTATATTGCAGCACGTCAGAAAGCCGCAGCATATTACAATAAGGCATTTGCATCTTGTCCAAAGATTACAACGCCTATTTGCAAGGATTTTACAACACACGTATTCCATCAATATACACTTAAACTTGACGCTTCTGTTGACAGAAACGCACTTCAGACAGGACTTAAAGAGAAGGGCATACCTGCAATGATTTACTATCCTGTTCCTCTACACCTTCAGAAGGCATATCAGGATCCTCGCTATAAGAAGGGAGATTTCCCTGTAGCAGAGAAACTTATGGATTGCGTTCTCTCATTGCCAATGCACACAGAGCTTGATGAGGAGCAACTAGAGTACATAACTAAAGCAGTGTTGGAACTTATTTAATTATGAATTATTTTAAACACGAATCCTCCTACGTTGACGAGAATTGCATCATCGGGGAAGGCACTAAAATCTGGCACTTCAGCCATGTTATGAGTGGCTGCAAGATAGGTGAGAACTGCAATATAGGTCAAAATGTGGTTATAAGCCCCGATGTAATATTGGGCAATAACGTTAAGATACAGAATAATGTATCTGTTTATACAGGCGTAATTGCAGAAGACGATGTATTTATGGGCCCGTCTATGGTATTTACAAACGTGATTAACCCACGTAGCCATGTAAGCCGCAAAGATGAGTACAAGCAAACAATCCTTAAAAAAGGCTGCTCTGTAGGTGCCAATGCCACTGTAGTGTGCGGACACACAATAGGAGAGTATGCTCTTATTGGGGCTGGTACAGTAGTTACAAAAGATGTAAAGCCGTTTGCACTTATGGTAGGCAACCCTGCACGCCAACTTGGTTGGGTTAGCGAAAATGGACAGAAACTCCATTTTGATGCTGACGGCAATGCCACATGCCCAGCCACCGGACAAGAGTATAAACTGGAGAATGGATTTGTTACAAGAATTAAATAAAAGGTACAAGGGACAAGGTACAAGGGACAAGGCTTGACCCTTGACCCTTTAACCTTGACCCAATAATTAAAAAAATATGATTAACTTTGCAGTAGTGGGCTTGGGGCATATAGGAAAGCGCCATGCCGAGATGATAAGACGTAATCCAAACGCACAACTTGTGGCTGTTTGTGACGTACTTCCAAAAGAGAAGATAGACCCTGAAATTACAGAGGACTATTACAATGATTATAACGAGCTACTCAAACGCTCAGATATAGACGTAGTTAATATCTGTAACCTGAATGGTTACCATGCAGAATATGCCATAAAGGCATTGGAGGCAAAAAAACATGTGGTACTTGAGAAACCTATAGCACTTACAAAATCAGATGCAGAGAAAATAGTTTTCAAGTCACTTGAGATGAGCCGTTCAGTATTCTGTGTTATGCAGAACCGTTACTCTCCACCAATGGCTTGGCTAAAGAGCCTTGTTGATGAGAAAAAACTTGGTGAGATATATTTTGTTAAGGTTGATGCATTCTGGAATCGTGACGGCAAATACTATCAGAAGGGTAGTTGGCATGGTACAAACGCCCTTGACGGTGGTACATTGTTCACACAGTTCAGCCACTATATTGATATGATTTATTGGCTGTTTGGTGACATTACCAACATTCGTGGCAAGTTCGCAAACTGCTCACACGGTGATTTAATAGAGTTTGAAGATACCGGTTGTGTTGATTTTGACTTTATAAATGGTGGTATCGGGTCATTAAATTATTCTACATCAGTATGGGATAAGAACCTTGAAAGCTCAGTTACAATTATTGGCTCAAAGGGTACAGTTAAGGTTGCCGGTCAGTATATGGACACCGTAGTTCACTGTCACATAGAGGATTACGAAATGCCAGAGCTTAAAGAACCTACACATGAGAATGATTTTGGTGCATATAAGGGTGCCGCTCAAAACCATGGATTTGTGATTCAAAACGTTATTGAGACCCTTAATTCAAAGGGTGCCATTGCCACAAACCTTCTTGAAGGCATGAAAGTGGTTGATATTATAGAACGCATCTACCAAGAGCGTGACCGTAATTTCAAGCCGTTTAAGGCGTAATGGACTTTACTCTTAAAAAATATGAAGAATTGGTGCTTGCACTTAAAAATGCAGGTTACCAATTTTTTACTTTTGAACAATATTGTAAACTTAAGACAAGCGAAGACCTTAATGTCTCTTCTGAAAAATTTGTAATTCTCCGCCACGATGTTGATTTGCGTGCGAATAATTCTTTACAGACTGCAAAAATAGAACATTCGCAAGGTGCTAAAGCGGTATATTATTTCCGTGTGATTCCAGAGAGTAATCAGCCCGAAATCATTAAGCAAATTGTGGAACTTGGTCATGAAATAGGGTATCACTACGAGGATATGAGCATCTGCGGCGGCGATGTGGATAAGGCATATAACCATTTTAAAAAGCAGTTGGAATATTTCCGTTCATTCTATCCTGTTAAGACTATCTGCATGCACGGTGCTCCAACAAGCAAGTTTGACGGCAAAGATTTATGGAAATCCTACAACTATAAAGAGTTGGGAATAATAGGGGAGCCGTATTTTGATATAGATTTTTCAAAGATGTTTTATCTTACCGATACTGGCAGAATGTGGGACGGCTACAAGGTGAGCGTCAGAGATAAGATAAAGGGGCATCAAGACCGCTGGAATGCCGCAGGACTTACATATCACACTACAGATAATGTTATCGGGGCAATAAAGAATGGCACACTTCCGCCACAACTTATGATAACCACCCACCCCCAACGCTGGACTGACAACAAAGTTCAGTGGTGTAAGGAGTGGGGGCTTCAATCCGCAAAAAATCTGGTGAAATTTTTCTTGATTAAAACAAAAGGTTAATATTTCTATGGTTTAGGCTTCAGCGTTAGTTTGTACGGGGTGTAAATCTGATTCTTTGTAAGCGGCGACACCCCAAACTTTACATCATGAACCTTAATAGAGCCTGTCTGCTTAAAGTTTATATGATTGCCTTTACGCTCCTGAATGTGGATATTTGTAAGCACATTCTTCTCCTGAACCACCATTCGGTTATTGTTCTCAGTGTATAGAATGTTCCTCTTAATATCTATATGAGCCTTTTTTACCCGATATTTTTCAAGAGCATCGCCGCCAATTATCAAAGTGTTAAGCATTGCAAGTTGCTCCTTGGTAAGTTTGTAGCCAAACGGAATGTTAAGGTCAACAACCAACGATTGGGATAACTTATAGACCCTGTAAGAGTAGGGGTTAAGTATGTAGTTAAGCACCAACTCACCTTTGGCAATACCTAATATATTATGGCTCTCTGTGTATGTCAGCACCAAAACAGAATCGGTTTCCTGCGTATCCCATCTGCCCGGAGTGTCAGACATTCTGTTAAACAAGTACTTAACGCCGCTTCCCCATAAGAATTTATGCACCCAACGGCTTGAGTCTGCGTAGTGAATAAGTTTGGCATTTTGCTTTTTCTTAAGAGTGGAGTCCAACTTCTCATAATTGGACTGAATATGGTCATCACGGTATCGGTTAATCCAATTAAGTCTTAACTGAATCAAATCCTTTCCTTTATCACCGGCACCAGGCACCTCAACAATATCGGCACCTACATCTTCTACAGCCATAGCGGCACCCTCATTATATACGCCGTAGTCTGACACCACATTATACATAATGTTATCATCGGGGAAATCCTTGTCCATCTGAGCCTTAACATCTTTTAATATAGCCTTCATCTGCTTACGGTGGCTCGTTTTCTTAGTTTTGGCATTGACAGAGGTCTCTGCAAGCAGAATAGGCTGCTCCACAAGCGTTATATTTATGGTATCCTTGGGCTGCTTCTTAAATTTTAGTTCCATAGTCCTGTACCCGATAAACGAGACGACAATACTTTGCCCCTCATTAAAATCGGGGATGTCAAAGACACCATCAAAATCAGAGATTGTTCCGTTTTGCGGATTCTCTTTTACATAAATACTGGTGTACGGAACAGGATTAGTCCCATCAGACACCTTACCTGTCAGCGTAAATGCTGACGCTACGGTTGCAAACTGCAATGCAGTCATTAGTGCAAAAAGTTCAAGCTTTTTCATAGGGCTAAAATTTAAATGTTAATTTGTTTGTCAACTAACTCATTGCAACATTTGTGCCAAAAAAAATTATGCTATGCCATTTTGTCAGTCTGGGGTTTGGAATAGTTTTTGTAGATATAAAAATGAGGTTCTTTTAGAT
>JAKSNX010000056.1 GCA_024405815.1 Paludibacteraceae bacterium
AATGAAATATATAATAATTTTAGGCGATGGAATGGCAGACGAGCCTATTGAGAGGCTCGGAGGAAAGACCGTTATTGAGGCTGCCAATACCCCATATATGGATTTGCTGGCAAAGAACGGCAGATGCGGAACCTTTGCAACCGTACCTGACGGATTTAAGCCAGGCAGCGAGATTGCAAATATGGAGGTTTTGGGCTACAGTGTAGCCAAATGTTTTGAGGGGCGTGGCTCACTTGAAGCCGCAAGCATGGGCGTGGATATAAAACCAGGTGAGATGGCAATGAGGTGCAACCTTATTTGCATTGAGGGTGATAAAATAAAGAACCACTCTGCCGGATATATTTCAACAGAGGAGGCCAAAATTCTTATTGAGTACCTACAGGAAAAACTTGGCGGAGATATTTTCTCATTTCATAACGGCATAACTTTCAAGCACTTGCTTAAAATGAAAGGTGGAGATAAACGTATTACATGCACCCCACCGCACGATGTTCCGGGAACTCCGTTCCGCAGCGTTATGATAAAAGCTCAAGTCCCTGAAGCGGAGGAGACTGCAGAAAAACTTAATGAACTTACCCTTAAATCAATGGAACTGCTAAAAGACCACCCTATTAACCTTAAACGCATTGCAGAGGGCAAAGACCCTGCAAACAGCATTTGGGTTTGGTCTCCAGGCTACAAACCAAGTATGCAGACATTGGCTCAGAAATATGGTATTAAAAGCGGCTCAGTTATCTCTGCTGTGGATTTGATTAAAGGCATCGGGGTATATGCGGGATTAAAGAGCATAGATGTAGAGGGTGCAACAGGTCTTTATGACACCAACTATGAGGGCAAGGCAAGGGCTGCCATAGAGGCTCTTAAAACCGATGATTTTGTATTTCTGCACGTTGAAGCCAGCGATGAGGCAGGACATGAGGGAGATATAGACCTAAAAGTAAAGACGGTTGAATATCTTGACAGCCGTATTGTAGGACCAATATACAATGAGGTTAAAGATTGGAAAGAGCCTGTAACCATAGCAGTGTTGCCAGACCACCCTACGCCATGTGCCATCAGAACGCATACAAATAAGCCTGTTCCGTTTATTATCTACAGGCCTGGAATGACACCTGATGACACTCAATTTTACAGTGAAAAAGAGGCTCAGAAAGGAGCGTATGGGCTAATAAAAGGAGAGGAATTCATTAAACTTGTGTTAATATGAAATACTATAGTACAAACAAAAAAGTATCGGGAGTAACGCTTGAAGAGGCGGTAGTTAAAGGTCTTGCAAGCGATAAGGGGCTTTTTATGCCCGATGAGATAGTTACGCTTCCACAGAGTTTCTATGACAACATAGATAAAATGTCGTTCCAAGAGATTGCATTCACCGTAGCGTGTGCCTTCTTTGGTGAGGACGTGGAGGCATCGGGATTAAAGAAAATAGTGTATGACACCCTATCGTTTGATGTACCTCTTGTAAAAGTTGAGGATAACATTTACTCACTTGAACTGTTCCACGGTCCTACCCTCGCGTTTAAAGACGTAGGTGCCCGTTTTATGTCCAGATTGCTTGGATATTTCATAAAAAAAGAGAACAAAGGCGGGCTTGTGAATGTACTTGTGGCTACAAGCGGAGATACAGGCAGTGCCGTTGCGAATGGCTTTTTAGGGGTTGATGGAATACGTGTATTCGTACTATATCCTAAAGGCAAAGTAAGCAAAATTCAGGAGTGCCAGTTCACAACCCTTGGAAAGAACATAACAGCACTTGAGGTGGACGGTAATTTTGACGATTGCCAACGCCTTGTAAAGAGTGCCTTTATGGATGCAGAACTCAATGCCAATATGAAACTAACATCAGCCAACTCCATTAACGTGGCAAGGTTTCTGCCTCAGGCATTCTACTATTTCTACGGCTATGCCCAACTAAAGAGACTTGGACTTGCAGAAAACTCTGTTATATGCGTGCCAAGCGGTAATTTTGGCAATATTACGGCAGGTTTGTTCGGCAAAAAGATGGGATTGCCTGTAAAACGTTTCATCGCAGCCAATAACAGCAACGATATATTCCTACAGTATCTTAATACAGGTGTCTATACCCCACGTCCGTCTGTACAGACATTGGCAAATGCTATGGACGTAGGAGACCCAAGTAACTTTGCACGTGTTCTTGACCTTTATAAAGGCTCACACAAGGCTATATGCAGTGAGATATCGGGTTGCCGTTACTCCGATGAGCAGATTGCCGCCGCCATGCGTAACTGCTACAAGGCTAACGGATATATACTTGACCCACACGGAGCATGCGGCTGGCAAGCACTTAAAGACGGTCTAAAGCCAGGCGAGACAGGCATATTCCTTGAAACCGCCCACCCTGCCAAATTCCTTGACAAAGTGGAATCCATACTTGACACCAAGATAGAGATACCTCAGAAACTACAGGAATTTATGAAAGGCACCAAACAGAGCGTCCCAATGACCAAGGAGTTTGCAGACTTCAAGCAGTATCTGCTGAAACAGAGAATGTTGTGACGTGAGAAAACAACTTTTTGTTATTATTGAATATTTTTGTACCTTTGTGGCAAATCTAAAGAAGATGATATTCATTCATCAATTAATCACGCACCAATTATGTTAAGAAAAATTAGAATTGTATTAGCGGCTGTCTTTTTTATAATGATTACGCTGCTTCTGTTTCTTCCTATAGAAACATTACAAACCTGTTTTGGTTGGATGGCAGGTCTCCAACTGCCACAGTCTGCCCTTGCACAAAATTTTATAGCGGTAATTGCGGTTGTTGTGCTGACAATCCTATTAGGTAGAGTTTATTGTTCTGTCATTTGTCCTCTTGGCGTATTTCAGGATATTGTATCTTGGATTGGAGGAAAAAGAAAAAAAGCAGACATAAACTATCATTACAAAAAAGAGAATTATTGGCTCCGTTACGGAATGTTGGTGGTATTTGCTGTTGTAATGGCATTAGGTTTTTATGAAATCGCTTGTCTGATAGCCCCCTATAGCATTTTTAGCAATGTTATGGGCAATCTGTTTGCCCCAATACAAAATTGGATTAATCCTATACTTATTGCATCGGCGGTGATTTTAGTGGCGATTATTGTCCTTGCATGGAGAGGCGGACGTACATGGTGCAACAATATATGTCCTATAGGAACGGCTCTCAGCCTGTTCAGCCGATTCTCTCTCTTCTGTCCGGTCATAAACAAGGACAAATGTGCAAATTGCGGTCTTTGTGAGAAACAATGCAAGGCATTTTGTATTGATAGTGCCAACCACAAGATAGACCACAGCCGTTGCGTTGATTGTATGAACTGCATCAACAGTTGCAACAAAGGTGCTATAAGTTACAAGTGGCACTACGCCAAACAATCTACAAAAGACAAATGAGGGTGGTTGAACTGAATCAACCACCCTCTTTTTTTAACAAAGGTCTGAAATCAAAGAGACGTAAGCCAATTGGAAGCGGTAACGCAATGAATTGTTTTTCCTTCTGTTTCAATGTTTTGTTCATCTCCGTACATCATTATCAGTGTCAGATTGTTACAACTGGTAAGTTTTGATGATTTAACAAGTCCGTTCACCTCTCTATTATATTGTTTTGTTGTAGGATTGGTAAAATCGTATGTAACTTGGATTAGTTGTTTTATGAGAAAAGACTCTGTAATTACAAAATCACATTCAAAATCATTATTGTAACGCAAATAGTAAATCTGCTGATATTCACTACGTAGTCTGCGCATCAACTCCAAGGCTATGACATTTTCCAAACGCAATCCATAACTTTCTGTCATAATTGCATTTTCCCTTTCCACAATGAAAGATGTGTCTATGGAATATGTTTTTCTTGCAATGTTTCTTTCTTTGCTTTTTAGAGAGAATTTAGGCACCAATCTGAAAAGATAAGCATTGTTTAAATAATCAATGTAATTTTTGGTGGTATGCACTGATTTAATATTTAATTCTTCTGTTATATCATTGTATGATTTTTCTTGGCAGAACCAATCCAACATTCTGTTTGCTAATTCCAAAACGGTTTTTTTATACTTTATCTTGTAGCGTTTGCAAACATCTTTTTCTACGATGGCAGTCAAAAGAGATTGTAAAAAATCATGTCTTGGCATATCTGTATCTGTGATAAGTTCAGGGAAACCGCCAAACATCATATATTTTTCCAATGCGTTATTTCTAAGTCCGCACGCTTTTACAGAACTTGATTTAATATCTATATCAGTTATTGTACAAAATTCAGCAAACGAAAACGGGAACAACTCTATCTGATGGTATCGTCCCGTCAAGTGTGTGCTTAACTCTCCACTAAGAAGATTGGCGTTACTGCCTGTTAGTAGGATGTGTATTTGTTGTCTAAGTAACCTGTTTACAAACAATGCCCAATTTTTTATATTTTGAACCTCATCTAAAAAAAGGTGTGTGAAATTTCCGTAAATAGTGTATAACATTTGTAGAATTTCATCCAAATCATCTGATTTTGCAAAAATCAAACGCTCATCATCAAAATTTACGTATGCAAATTTGACATCGCTTTCAAGCAAAACTTTTTGGCACAGGGTTGATTTGCCGCTTCTTCTGACCCCAATTACTATTTGTGCCAATTTGCTGTTTAAGTCAATATCTTTTTCTTCTTTGCGTGGGCATAGTTTGCCCGTATCTATGGCAAACAACTCCTCTTTTTGTGACTCCAATATTTGTTTTAGGTTTTTCATACAATATTGCCTTTTTTATTGTTTTGCAAAGTTACTGATTTATTTTGACTTAACAAAATATTTTGCCTATAAACTGCACAAATTGTGAAAAAATCAATGTCTAAACTGCACAAATTAAGGAATTTTTAGCCTCTAAACTGCACAAAAACATAGCATCATAACTGATAATCAAAAAAAATCAGATATATCAAAAAAAATTGCTATCTTTGCAAGATAATATGCATTGGTTTATGAAACTGAAAAGTGGTATCATATTGGTTTTGGCGGCGATGATGATGGCATCGTGCATTAAGGAGAGAAATCTTAATTATGACAAGGCTCTACTTGAGAATGAGATTGGCAATAACAACCTTATGATTGCATACAGAGTGCCTGCCGGCTACAAGATGGTGGATTCTGATTTTACAGATTCCATTGCAAAATTGGAACATGCTTTAGACCCTTTTGCAGAACGCAGGATAGCCATTTTTGTGGATACGCTGCTTGGCAATGCAAACATAAGCCTATATGATATGAGGCAACTACCCTACGAGCGTACAGAAGACCGTCTGGACTTATATAAGGCTGCCTATAATCCTAACAATCAATGGGAAAGCATAGAGAAAAACGTGTTTAAATATGGTGATTTTGAAAAGATAGTGGAGCTTATAATGGTTAATGAGACACAGAACCGCCGCCTGCAGAAATACTATTTTTATGAGAATGGCAAGGCTCAGTTCAGTGTTGACTACTATTTTAGGAATGACTACTACAATGATTTAAAGCCATATATTGATGCCTCATTAGCATCGTTTCATAAAGACGTTCAAATTATTATATCGAGATAATTATGTTTTGCGGAATTGTGGAGACCACCGCTAAAGTGGTTAAAATAGAGAAAGAGAGCGGCAATGTACATTTTACACTTACATGCCCATTTACAAGTGAGTTAAAGATAGACCAAAGTGTGGCACACGATGGCGTATGTCTTACAGTAGTTAAGATAGAGGGAGATAACTACACCGTTACGGCTATGAAGGAGACCCTTGACCGTTCCAACTTAGGCACATGGGAGATTGGTACTGAGGTTAATGTGGAACGCAGTATGATTATGAACGGCAGGCTTGACGGACATATAGTGCAAGGTCATGTAGATGAGACCGCAGTATGCACCTGCGTTACAGAGAATCAAGGCAGTTGGTACTTCACTTTCAGGTACAAGGCGGATAAGGAGATGCAGAAACGTGGTTACATCACTGTGGATAAGGGTTCTGTAACGGTAAACGGTACCAGCCTTACTGTATGCAACCCTACTGATGACACTTTTATGGTTTCCATTATACCCTACACTTACACCAATACAAATTTCCATAACATAAAGGAAGGTACTGTTGTAAATATAGAGTTTGATATTATAGGCAAATACATTGCCAGAATCTGTCAAAATGTCATCTAAGGCTCTTTTAGGAATGACTCTTGCAGAATTGCAGGAGGTGGTTACAAATTTGGGATTGCCTAAGTTTACAGCATCTCAAATTGCAGGGTGGCTTTATCAGAAGCGTGTAACCTCAATAGATGAGATGACAAACATATCCCTTAAAGGACGTGAAGCCTTATCTAAAGAGTATGTTGTAGGCAGAAGCAAGCCTGTAAAGGAGAGCAGGAGCAAAGATGGTACGGTAAAGTATCTGTTTGAGATTGAAGAGAATAAGTTTGTTGAGAGTGTATATATACCAGAGGAAGACAGGGCTACGCTATGTATTTCGTCTCAGATAGGCTGTCAGATGGGTTGCGAGTTCTGTGCCACAGGCAAGCAAGGTTTCAAGGGGAATCTGACATCGGGGCAGATACTGAACCAAATACTTGAAACAGAGCGTTTTGACACCCTTACAAATATAGTTTATATGGGTATGGGTGAACCTCTTAACAATACAGATGAGGTTCTAAAGTCTATTGAAATAGTAACCGGCAACTATGGTATGGCTTGGAGTCCTAAAAGGGTAACTCTCTCTACTGTAGGTATTTTGCCAGGGTTGAAAAGATTTTTGGATGAGAGCAAATGCAATCTTGCAATAAGTCTGCATTTTCCCTATTCAGAGATGAGAGCCGCATATATGCCTGCTGAAAAGGCTTATCCGCTAAATGAGGTGATTACACTTGTAAAGCAGTATGATTGGAGTGGTCAGAGGCGTATATCGTTTGAATATACAATGTTTAACGGCGTTAATGACTCTGTGGCAGATGCGGAACGTTTGGCAAAACTTATAAAGGGAATTATGTGTAGAGTTAATCTTATACCCTACCATACAATACCCGATGTAAAGTTATTGCCGTCAAAAGCGGAGACTATGAATGAATTTGTGCGAATATTAGAAAAACATAACATAACAGCAACCATTCGCCGTTCTCGTGGACAAGATATTGAAGCGGCGTGCGGAATGCTGAATGCTAAAGCATAGGGACAAGGAACGTGAAAACATTAAAAACATTACTAATCTTAATATCCGCACTACTATTATCATCGTGCGGTGGTGTAAGCACCAAGCCTAACATTACAGGCAGGGCTTACGAGGTTCTTGTGGTTATAGATGACTCTATAGCCAAGAGTGCCGTGGGCGACTCTCTGTTTGGCATACTTAACCAAGATGTGCCTTGCATGCCACAGTCTGAGCCATATTTCAACATATCCAAAACGCCACATCGGGCATTCTCTGATATTCTTAAACCTGCACGTAACATTATAATAGTTAACGTAGGCGATTTGTACAGCCGAGTAAAACTATCTAACGAGGAAAACAAGTGGGCTACAACCCAAAGCGTAATGACCATTAACGGACCTGATATAGAGAGCGTTGCCTCTGCCATCGGGAAATATGAGAAAGATATAATAAACTACTTTGTAAAATCAGAACGCAAACGCTCCATATCATACCAAAGCCACTACCCTGAAGCCAAGGCAATGGAGAGAGTGAAAGAGAAATTCGGATTCACTATGGTGGTGCCTAAAGGATTCAACAGATTTAAGGAGGCTGATGATTTTATGTGGATTTCTAACTCAAGCAATGACGTGCGTCAGAATTTAGTAATCTACACATATCCATATAACTGTACAGAGGCATTTACAAGAGAGATGATACTGCATAAGCGTGATTCAGTTATGATGATAAACATACCCGGACCGTCAGAAGACTCTTATATGGGTACAGAATACAAGTTTGAACCACCCCTATTCTATAATAACGCATTGGAAAATGGAGATTACGCAGCAGAGGTACGTGGATTGTGGACTGTCATCGGGGATATAATGGGAGGACCGTTTGTAAGCGTCACATGCCTTGATAAAGAGCATAACAGAGTGGTTACGGCAGAGGCTTTCATCTACGCCCCTAATCAGTATAAACGCAATGTAATGAGACAGTTGGAATCTATATTATACACTATAAAATTCAATAAAGACAATAAAAATGGACAGCAAGATTAAAATAGGAATAACACAAGGAGACATTAACGGAATAGGATATGAGGTTATTTTAAAGACACTTGAAGATAACAGAATACTTGATTTCTGCATTCCCATTGTATATGGCTCGCCTAAAGTGGCTGCATATCATCGTAAGGTGCTTAACCTCAATGTAAACCTTAACCTGATAAGCACTGCTTCTGAAGCATCTGACAAGCATGCAAACATAATAAATTGTAACAGTGATGAGGTTAAAGTGGATTTGGCACAAAGTACCAGTGGTGCAGGCGAGGCTGCATTCCAAGCATTGGAGAAAGCCACCGCTGACCTTAAAAACGGACTCATCGATGCTCTTGTAACAGCACCTATAAACAAAAAGAACATTCAGTCAGATAAATTCACGTTTCCAGGACACACAGAATACTTGGAACAGTTGTTCGGTGCTAAAGGAGATGCTCTTATGCTACTTGTAAGTGAGCGTCTCAGAGTTGCAGTGGCTACAGGTCATGTGCCTGTGTCAAAAGTTTCACAAGTTCTTACTAAAGACCTGATACTTAATAAAATAAAAGCACTTAACAAATCACTTACATTAGATTTTGCAATAAACAAGCCACGTATTGCCGTATTGGGGCTTAACCCTCATAGCGGAGACCAGGGAGTTATTGGCAATGAGGAGCAAGAGATTATAAAGCCAGCCATTGCAGAAGCATTAGAAGAAGGTATTGTATGTATAGGACCACTGCCATCGGACGGATTTTTTGGTAGCGATGAATACACAAAATATGATGCCGCACTTGCCATGTATCATGACCAAGGGCTTATACCATTCAAGCTTTTAAGTATGGATAGCGGTGTAAACTACACAGCCGGACTCAGCATAGTACGCACATCGCCAGACCATGGTACAGCATACGATATTGCAGGACAAAACATTGCATCAGAAAACTCATTCCGTCAGGCAATTTATGCCGCTATTGATATAGTAAAGAACAGAGAAAATGCTTAGTACAGAACAATTACAGGATATTAAGAACCGTTTTGGCATTATTGGCAATGATGCCGAGCTTAACCATGCCATAATGAAGGCTGTGCAGATTGCATCTACAGACCTTCCTGTACTTATTACAGGTGAAAGCGGTGTAGGTAAAGAGAGTATTCCTAAAATAATACACCAATTCAGTCCACGTAAACACAACAAGATAATAACAGTAAACTGCGGAGCCATACCTGAGGGAACTATGGACTCTGAGCTGTTTGGACATGAGAAAGGCTCATTTACAGGTGCATTGACAGACCGTAAAGGTTATTTTGAGGTGGCTGATGGCGGTACCATCTTTTTAGATGAGGTTGGAGAATTGCCGCTACCTACCCAAGCCCGTCTGTTAAGAATTCTGCAATATGGTGAGTACTACAGAGTTGGCTCATCTGAGGTTAAGAAGACCGATGTGCGTGTTATTGCAGCCACTAACATAAATATGATGCAGGCAATAAGCAATGGTAAGTTCCGTCAGGATTTATATTACAGACTTAATGCCATACCTATCAACCTGCCCCCACTACGTGAAAGAACAGATGACATTTTGCCTCTGTTCAAGAAATTTGCAAATGATTTTGCAGAGGCTTACCATCGTCCGGTAATTAAACTACAGCAGGCAGCGGTAAACATGCTTACATCTTACTATTGGCAAGGCAATATACGTCAGCTAAAAAACGTGGCTGAGCAAATATCGGCAGTGGAGACAAACCCTGACATATCGGCAGAAACACTCTCCCACTACCTACCAGATGAGTCTCAAAGCCGGCTTCCTATAGTGGTTAACGGTGCCAGGCCAGCCGACGATTTCAGTAATGAACGTGAACTGCTATACAAGGTCCTTTTTGACATGAAGCACGATATGGACGAGCTTAAAAAGGCTTTTGCAGAGCTAAAAGCAAACGGAATCCATACATCGGGTGATACTAAAAAACAAAAAGACATTCAGCAGTTTGAATGGAAAGAGGCACAACTCTATAATGAGGAGCAAGAAAACATACAAAGCCAACCCATTGATACAGAGAAGAATAAAGATGATGACATGGTATCTGTAAGCGATATGGAGAAAGAGCTTATAAAAAAGGTGCTTGACAAGTATAAGGGCAAACGCTCACTTGCCGCCGCAGAGCTTGGCATATCAGAGAGGACACTGTACAGAAGACTTGTTGAATATGGACTAACTAAATAATTAAAAGTTAAAAATT
The DNA here is from genome assembly GCA_024405815.1 of Paludibacteraceae bacterium. Classification (GTDB taxonomy): domain Bacteria; phylum Bacteroidota; class Bacteroidia; order Bacteroidales; family Paludibacteraceae; genus Enterocola. Next base: position 10,402 of record JAKSNX010000056.1, read on the forward strand.
GAAAATGCAAAGTTCCCTCCTAACCTCCCTAAAGGGAGGAATAGTAATCTCCGCACTGCTTTTGTGTGGTTGCACCATATCTTATAAGTTTAACGGAACGGTTATAGATTATAATAAGGTTAAATCCATATCAATACAGGATTTCCAAAACCGTGCCGCAATGGTCTATGCACCTCTTACCATTAAACTTAATGAGGAAATTCGTGATATATACACCCGTCAGACAAGACTTATGCTACTACGTCAGAACGGTGATTTGGAACTTGAGGGAGAGGTTACAGGGTATGATTTGGCACCGCAAGCCATTACGTCAGAGAATTCTTTAGCGTCTGAAACAAGGCTTACCATAAGAATAAATGTCCGTTACACAAATAATACAGACCATGAGGAGGATTTTGAACGCAGTTATTCAGCATATAGGAATTTTGACAGTAACAGACTGCTCACCGATGT
>JAKSNX010000057.1 GCA_024405815.1 Paludibacteraceae bacterium
GGGCAGGAAGCAGACTGTTCTTTGCAAGCAATTCCTTATCTATGTCTATATCAATCACCTCATCTCTGCTACAAACCACGTTCACCCTCTTTATACCCTTAACACTCAATATGTCCCTACGTATTTTAGCCACATATCTATCCATCTCTGCATAATCCATACCATCTGCCGTAAATGCATAGAATATTCCATAGACGTCCATCATATCATCTATGACTATAGGGTCATAGCAACCTTGAGGTAACAGCATCTTTAAATCAGACACCTTACGGCGTAACAAATCAAAATGTTGCTCCACATCTTTCTGTAGCACAGTCTTTTTAAACTCTACAGTTATCATAGAGAAACCGTTTCTGCACTCACTTCTTATCTCATCTACATCAGGTAATGCACGCAGATTATCTTCCACCATTTGCACTACCTTAAGTTCCATCTCATGAGCACTTGCACCTGGATATACTATGGCAACCATAGCCTGTTTAGTACATACAGAAGGGTCTTCTAATTTAGGCATAACAATAAATGATGCTATTCCCGCAACAAATATTGTTGCCATAAGGCTCCAGAAAAAAACCGGACGGTTTATGAAAAATCGTGTTATATTATCAATTTTCATAACAAATCCCCTTTATTTGTCTCTTTTGAATCCTCTGAAATCCTAACTTTCTCCCCCTCCTGCAATGTATGCGCTCCACAACGGACCACATTATCATCCTTACTTAATCCACTAAAAACACGGACAGAACCCTCACTATCGGGTGCTCCTACAGACACCTCTTTACTAACAATCACACTGTCTTGTACAACCCAAACGTATGATTTACCGTCCTTATTGAATAAGGCAGCCAAAGGAATGCTCATATCGTCTGAAAAATCAGCATTATGGATAGTTAATTTCACATTTACGCTCATTCCAGGCTGTAATGCACCGGGCTTACCGCCTCTGAAACCAAGTATCATTCTAAAAAGCTGGTTATTATCCGCTTTTGGTACAATGCTTATTATATCTAACTTTAGCTCTTTGCCACCTACACTACCCGATATGGACTCTATACTATCTTTCTGCTCATATATGCTTAGCGGAACATTACACTCCACCGTATATTGCCCCGTGGTTGAATAAGTGAACATTGGCATACCTGCATCAAGCATTTCTGACTGTTGAAAATTAACCTTTATAACGGTACCGTCAAACGGAGCATACAATTTGGTAAAATCCACATTGTTTTTCTGTACAGTAAGAGCCACTTTAAGTTGTGCCAGACCTGTTTTAGCCTTATCATAATCGTTGCCAGCCACGCTGCCGGTCTTATATAGTTTCTCCAAGCGGCTAACCTCACGCTCAAGTTGGTCATACTGAGCCTGATAAGCTTGTACACCAAGCAGATAGTCACTGTCATCAAGTTCTGCTAACAAAGTTCCCTTCTTTACACGCTGACCATCTTTTACATATATGGACTTAACCTGCCCAGCAGCCTTAAAACCCAACGATATCTCCTTATCGGCGTTTACAATACCTGTTATATGTTTTTCTGACCACTCATCGGCAGAAAGCGGTTTTGTTACAAGCACGCTGTGAACCACACCATCATCACCTGATTTATTAGTGTTTGTACAACTTAGAAGAAGAGATATGCCTGCCATTATAAAGGCATAGAACATTAGATTTTTTCTCATAGGTATCTGTAGGTTAAAAAAATCCCGCACAATCATAGTTGTACGGGACTCATAATAAGTGATTTGATTATCTTACTTAATTTTAGCAACCACAGCCTTGAATGCCTGTGGCTCATTCATAGCAAGGTCTGCAAGTGCCTTACGGTTGATGTCTATACCAGCCTTATGTAATGCACCCATAAGTTTTGAATATGACATACCCTCTATACGTGCGGCGGCGTTTATACGCTGAATCCACAAGGCACGGAAGTTACGCTTTTTAGCCTTACGGTCTCTGTATGCATACTGAAGACCTTTCTCCCATGTGTTTTTTGCAACTGTCCAGACATTCTTTCTGGCACCGAAATAACCGCGTGTAAGTTTTAATACTTTCTTTCTTCTTGCTCTTGAAGCAACGTGATTTACTGATCTTGGCATAATATATAAAATTTAAGCGGTTAATAACTATTTTAGACCCAATAACATTCTAACATTGTTCTTGTCTGCTTTATCCACCAAACCTGCGTAAGTCAGATTACGTTTTTGCTTGGTTGTCTTCTTAGTCAAAATGTGACTCTTGTAAGCATGTTTTCTCTTAATTTTCCCTGACCCGGTAAGGGTGAACCTTTTTTTGGCACCGGAATTAGTTTTAATCTTTGGCATTGTCTTAAAATATTAAGTTAATAAATAAAAAAAGTTATTTCTTCTTTTTAGGAGACATAAGTATTGTCATTCTCTTACCCTCAAGTATAGGCATCTGCTCCACTTTACCATACTCTTCCAAATCATTGGCAAATCTCAGCAAAAGCACCTCTCCTTGTTCCTTAAACATAATGGAACGACCTTTAAAGAATACGTATGCCTTTAGTTTAGAGCCTTCATTTAAGAAATTCTGAGCATGTTTAAGTTTAAAATTATAATCGTGCTCATCTGTCTGTGGCCCAAATCTAATCTCTTTAACAACTATCTTAGCCGCTTTCTGTTTCTGTTCCTTCTCCTTTTTCTTAAGTTGGTACAAAAACTTGGAGTAATCTATAATTTTACAAACTGGTGGAACTGCAGAAGGTGATATTTCTACAAGGTCCAATTCCTGTTCATCAGCAATTTTAATTGCATCTCTATAACTGTAGATACCGGGTTCTACATTGTCACCAACCAAACGGACTTCTTGAACACCTCTGATAAATTCATTTATACGGTGTGGGTTCTCTTTTACTACCCGCTTGGAATTATTTCTCGGTACAAAAGGTTGTGCTATAGGTTACGTCCTCCAAACGCTAAAAATAAATTGTTTATACTCTTTTTCTGAAAATTAGCGTGCAAATATACAGCTTTTTATTAAATCTGCAAAATAAATTTAATCTTTTACTATACCATTGGCATTTATCTTAACATCAGAGCCATCAGTAAACTTAATGGTATATTCAAATCCGTCTGTCTCATACTGCATAACCTTTTTGTCTCCAAACCTGCCGTCAATAGCCTCCTGTACCTTATCTGGCACAACAAAGCGTGGCATTAAGCCCTTCTTTGTAACATTTATTGAATTCCATGCTCCTGTCATATCAAACTCTATAACAGTCTTATTTCTTAAAGTTACAGTATAGATGGTTAAATCATCATCTAAACCCGACATAGCCTTTTTTACAGATACACCATCAAAATTTGTGCTTATAAATTTTTGTGCGGCGGCTGGAATACTGTCGTATGCAATTTTTACATCACTGTTTTTAGCCTGAACAGAGGCAACCATTACAAATGCTAAAATAGCAAAAGCAAATCTTTTCATAATTTTTTATTGTTTAGGAGTTATTAGTTTATTTTTAATATCGTAAGTAATTTCTGAAATAAAATCAGCAAGAGACATCGCTCCCTTATCGCCCGCTTTTCTGTTCCAAGCAGATACCGTGTTGCTCTCAACCTCTTTTTCTCCAACGATGAGTGCGTATGGCACTTTCTGTACACGAACCTCACGCATCTTGTAGCCAATCTTCTCTGTTCTGGCATCTACGGTGGCAATCACGCCCTCTTTCTTAAGTTCTGCCTTAACCTTTTCTGCATAGTCAAGATACTTGTCTGAAACAGGAAGTATGCGTACCTGCTCAGGGCATAGCCAAGTTGGGAATGCACCCTCATATTTCTCTATAAGCCAAGCAAGAGTACGCTCATAGCAACCCACACTTGTACGGTGGATTATATAAGGACGCACTTTTTGTCCGTTTTGGTCTATGTAATACATATCATACTGCTCAGAAAGAATGGCGTCCCACTGAACGGTTATCATTGTATCTTCCTTGCCATATACATTCTTGGCGTTGATATCAACCTTAGGACCATAGAAAGCAGCCTCACCTACATCTTCCACAAATTTTACACCCAACTCATTAAGTACATTGCGTATATTCTGCTGTGTCTCCTCCCAAACCTCTGCGGTACCTATATATTTCTCTTTATTATCGGGGTCCCATTTAGAAAGGTGATATGTTACATCATCTTGCAAACCAAGTGTGGTCAGACAGTGTTTTGCAAGTGCAAGGCAACCCTTGAACTCCTCCACCATTTGGTCTGGACGTACAATAAGGTGACCCTCTGATATAGTAAACTGGCGTACACGTGTAAGACCGTGCATCTCACCCGAATCCTCGTTACGGAACAATGTAGAGGTCTCACCATATCTTAAAGGCAAATCTCTGTATGACTTTTGAGATGCCTTATAAACATAATATTGGAATGGGCAAGTCATAGGACGCAATGCAAACACCTCAGCGTCTTTCTCCTCATCGCCCATAACAAACATTTTATCCTTATAGTGTCCCCAATGACCCGATATCTTATACAAGTCGCTCTTGGCAAACAGCGGAGTTTTGGTACGCACATAACCCCACTCAGTCTCCAAATCCTCTATCCAACGCTGCATTGTCTGCACTATCTTAGTACCCTTAGGCATAAGCAGCGGCAAGCCCTGACCTATTACATCAACAGTTGTAAAGAGTTCCAATTCACGTCCAAGACGATTATGGTCTCTGTTCTTTATATTCTCAAGGAACTCAAGATGTGCCTCCAAATCCTCTTTAGAGAAGAACGCCACACCAAATATTCTGGCAAGAGACTTGTTATTGCGGTCTCCACGCCAATATGTTGCAGATGATGAAATCAGTTTAAAGCCCTTTATAAGCCTTGTATTCAGAAGGTGAGGACCTGTACAAAGGTCTATATAGTCATCTTGGGCGTATGTTGTAATAAGTTCCCCATCGGGGATAGCATCAAGAAGCTCAAGTTTATATGGTTCATCTTTAGCCTCAAATATTTTATACGCCTCATCACGTGTAACCTCCTTACGCTCAATACGGGTAGCCTTCTTAATAATGCTCTTCATCTCCTTCTCTATGGCATCTAAATCCTCACGTGAGAACGGTTTGCTGTCAAAATCGTAGAAGAAACCCTTATCTGTGGCAGGACCTATGGTAAGCTTTACATCTGGGAACAAGTGCTTTACCGCCTCTGCCATAATGTGAGCAGTGGTATGACGTAATACAGACAATGATTCAGGAGCGTCCTTATCAAGCAGCTGAATTTCACAATCAGTATCCACAACTGTACGCAAATCAACCAACTTAGTACCTATTTTAGCGGCACACCAACTGTTAAGGCTATCTGGGTTAGCCTTCAAAATCAAATCAATAATAGTGCAAGGTGCATCTGCACTCACCTGCCCTATACCCAACAAATTTACGTTCATAACATTATTATTTATGGCTTGCAAAGATAGTGCAAACCGAATACAAAACCAAAAAATGTAAAACATTTTTTGAAAAAAGTACGTTTTGTGAATTGGGAGAATTGTTTAGTTCTTCAGGCAACGCACACTGCGGGCATTTTTCTTAAAGCTGTCAAAGGTTACAATATCATCGCTATTATAAGTAAACCAATCATCATACGCCTCATCCTGATATTTACCTGTAAGTGCCGTTGATGTCCAAATCTGCAAGTACGAACCAACCGCTATGATTTGACTACCATCTGAGCCACCTGCCGGCAATGCACAGAAACTAACGGCATCCTCATTTGTTATACCATCACTAGATGCCCATCCTGTTTTGGATTTAAGGTGTTTGCCTTCTGTTCCGGTTTTTGCATCTCCACAAATATCTCTTACCGTTGCCTCAAGCAAATCCCATTCTACCTGGCTTGGCAAGTGCCAGCCATTAGGGCATATACCCTGACGGTTTCCATCATAAAGACCTTCCTGCTTCCAAGCCTCCTCTGCTGTGGCATATCCCATAGCGGCAGCCCAATTATAGAGCAAGCCTAATTTCTTTAGATGCTCATCAGTAATGTTTTCTGCAAACTTACCTCCGTCTGTCCACTTCTCTTTAATTCTGCTGTCCTTATAGTATGGCTGGAAACCACTACCCTTGCCGTCCCCTTCCGCTATAACACCACCTGCAAGTTCACTCTCAGTATCATACTTGGTACAGGCAAGGTTCTCCGCCATCCACGTTTGAGTACCTATCTTAACTGTCTTATAGGTATTACCACAAATATCCGTTACAGAATTATTCTGTGACTCGGATTTCTTACACGCACTAAAAGCCATCACTACTCCGGCAAGTGCCACCATAATCAGATTTAAATTTTTCATAGTCTCATTTTTAAGATTTTATTTTACAAATATAGTGAATTATTTTTCAAAAATCAAACATCCTCAGAGGGGATGGTTTCTACACAGCGGATATAGTCTTGGCTTAGGTCTTGGAAAAAGTTGTGATTTAGTACAGATGATAATTTGTAGAGCATATCTGTGCTAATCCAAGAACGACGGTAGATTTTATAGATGTTCATAGGTGTGCAACCACACTGCCCGGCAAGCCACAGAGTGGTTTTACCCTGCCTATGCAACTCTGCCTTAACCATTTGCCCAATGTGAATAGTTTTGTTCATAAAAAACGTGAACTGTCCGTTTGTGGCACTTACCTAACTTGTAGGCTCTGGTAAACCCTGACACTAAATAAGCACGGAACAGCTCACGCCGTCAGACGTGAACCTATTACTGACTTATTCTCGTGTCTTAAAATTTACCAGATTTTACAAGTTGAGAATAAGAGCGTAACGCTCAATAACTATATAAAATTTTCCCGATGTTTTGTTATAACATCGGGTACAAAGATAGTGCAAACCGAATACAAAACAAAAAAATGTGGAACATTTTTTGAAAAAAGGACGTTTTGTGAATTAAAACCAATTTATGACAGCAACCATTTCCAAACCGGAATGACCTCTATGGTACCAAAATCATCTTGAAAAAATGTATCTTCATCTAAAGTAAAGATTGTTCTACGCTCACATTCCATAACCTTAGGCAATTTTGCAAGTGCTGTCATTTCCCGTTTAAGCGTATCATCATTATGAAGCGAATAGCAGACTTGTATAGCCCATTTTTGCTCTGGAATATAAAAATCAACCTCATAGCCATTGCTGTTGTAAAAAAAGACGGTGTCATTATCCTTATCATGCCCAAAGAGACGAAACAGTTGCAGTGCAACCATATTCTCAAGCAATGCAGTCTCTCCACTTAGCAAAAATAAATTAAGAATTCCGTTATCCACAAAATAATACTTGCATACACTCTCCTTCTCGCTAAGTGCCGCGGCAATATTTCTCAGACGCAACACAAGCCAGGCGTCCTCCGTATGATTAACATAACTTACTATGGTTGAAGTGCTCATTTTCTCGCCCAATGTAGATAATATATTAGCCAGACGATTATATGAGATAGGTTGTCTCACACTCTCCGCCATTTTTTTTATCATCAGTCGCAAAGCAGGAATATTACTGATATTATTACGCGACGCTATATCACTTAAATATATTTTCTGAAACGTGCTGTTCAAATAGGCACGCTTAACATCTAACGGCAGGGTCTCTGGCAACCCACCTTCATGCAGATAATCGTTATACGCCTTTCTTATGATAGACATATCCTTGGTGTCATATCGGGTCAAAGCATTATAAGTCAGACCTTTTGCAGAAATATATTCCCTAAAATCATACGGATATACATCCTTTTCCAAATAACGTCCGCCCAATATTGTCAAGAACTCACTGCTTAGCATTTTAGCATTACTGCCCGTAATATAAACGCGATGTTTTGTATCAGCCAATCTACGGACAAATTTCTCCCACGATGAAATATTTTGCACCTCATCTAAAAAAATATAGTGTGGTTCCTGTCCGTACATCTCTATATGACATTCAATAAGTTTATTAAAGTCTTCTGAATTGAATGTGTCAAATCTGTTATCCTCAAAATCCAAATAGAGTATCTCACTCCATGGTATATGTTGCTCAATCAGGTTACGTATATGTTGATACAAAACGTATGACTTACCAGCACGACGCACCCCTACAAAGACATAGTTCATGTCATCACCAGTTTGATAGGCTGGACGGGGCATTATTTGATAATTCAGCACATCATTCTTCTGGTCTTTAAGTACAGATTTTAGTAGTTCTTTATCCATATTTACAATATAATTGAATAAATTTTATGTATTTTATACAACAGCATTGGATAATCTAACCGCAAATATACAACTTTTTTCTATATAATTGCAAATAAAAAACAAAACGGGTCAAAGGAGCGTTTCATCTCCCTTGACCCGTGAATCTTCCCCCTCGTCATCTTAAGTGTCCACCTTCGTCATTACCTAACGGTCTGTAAACAGTCTGAGTAAGTGTAACGAGCGAAGACTGCTTGCTGACCGAAGGTAATCTCATCAGCATTATTCCGCGTACGAAATTGCACGAACCGACATACACACTGTACGATTAGCAGGGACTACTCTCATTGGCATTGCTTCATTATTTTGCATCATAATCGATGTGCCTAAGTTAACTATGGCACCCGGACCTGCTTTTGGTGTAAACTCTTGTAACAAATAGCAACACATTGTGTTTACACCCGTATTATCGGATTCACCAGCGGCAGGGAAGAATACCTCACAGTTGGAATATGGACTTACCTTACCTGTAAACAGCATACCGTTAATACCACTGCCCTTATAGTTAGTTACCCACTGATGGTTGCAGTTGTCAAACAATTCCTGATACTCCGCTGCTGTAGGCGTTTTCCAATTGCTGCCCCAATTAGCAGTGGCGGCATCATCCTCTGGCTGCAGATAGTCATAGTCAGTAGTTTCAGTAGATTTGTTATAAACATATTTTGTAGGTATTCCATCTTCAATATATTTATTCGTACCATCTGAAATCGGTTCAGATGAGCCTTCAGTCTCTCCCCACTTGTAATATCCGCCATACCCATAAGGGATATCAGATTCTCCCACATTATAACAACCCCAAATAGGTCCGTCTTCCCATAGTCTTGCACCAACTTCACCATCTATCACATTATAGTAGTTTGCCGAATAGTCAATAACAGGCATAGTTGTTATCTCTCCAGCATGAATTGTATTATCTTTTGTTGTTGAGTAATGCATACGTGGGAAAAAAGTTGGATGATCAGGAGTCTCCCAGGTATCTATGTCAACATCAAATCCGTTTTTAAAGGCACCCTCCGGAACCACTATCCAATATTCAAAGACATCGCCATCATTTACAGGGGATTCTCTTACAGTAAGGGTTATAGTATTACTTCCATCACTTCCACTTTTTACGGCCACAGGGCTTACTGATGGGTTTACAGTAAAGGTTCCCCAAAGTTTGGAGCCAGGGGTTTTATCTGTAATCGCAATCTGGTATAAAGGGACATTGCTATCACATACCTTCTTAACAGGTAATTTCAGCACACCAAAAGAGTGGTCAAACTCAAAAGTGTCATTATCTGAATATGCCACGCATGGCATCATACCAGGGCTAAAAGTTGATTTCCCACCGCTGGCCTCCTCATACCCCTGGTATTGAACTCCTTTTATATAAAATGATACTACACCATTATCATATTTTACATTAGGGTCATAATCAGCATAACCATAGGCATGTGGTGGGCATATTGCTGTCCAAGGTCCTTTCTTGGCACATTGCCCTGCAAATTCTGCTGTGGTCTCACCTGCTCCCTTTGTAAGTTTGCATTCGCTACCCTGTGTGTCTTCTGCTGTAAACACTATTAGCTTATCAGATGCAGACCATACGGCTGTTACGCCGTCTTCCTTTACTGTGGTCTTTAACGCACTTTTATTAGAAGCAGTGGCGGTAAACACCATATCAGCCTTCTCTACAGATGACTGTGCCTCTTTTACTGTCTCTTTTTTCTCACAAGATGCAGAGGCTAACATTACTAATGCGGCTCCTGCCATGTAAATAAATTTTTTCATTGTTTTATGTTTTTTTAGTTTTTACTTTTATTGTTTATTAGTTCCATGCCCCGCTTTTATTTGTAAATCCATTCAACTCACTTGAAGGGTCGCTCCAGATTCCCTCCTTTTGTGTAAAACCGTTTAGCACACTTATGGGATTTAAAAACATAACATCGTCCGCATTAAGTGCCTTACCTATGTTAAGTTCTGTTACCTTATCGGTGCTTGTATATTCTATTTTTGCTACATCACCATTTGCTGACTCCATATCAACTGTAAAGCCACCGGCAAGTGTTCCTGCCGGCAGGCAGAAGAAGAAATAGGTGTATGTGCTTGAGTTAAGTGCAACGCCGCTGCCTAAATTCACTGTAAGGGTGTTGTCACCATCTTCTACATACTCAAGTCCGCCATCAGATGGTGCCGTAACCTTAAACTTACCCCACAGTTTGGCACTGCTGTTATTGTCTGTAAGCACCATCTTGGTGACAGTAACGTCTGCTGTGGTCTTTATGCCCAAACGCAGAAGTCCTGT
>JAKSNX010000058.1 GCA_024405815.1 Paludibacteraceae bacterium
CCACATCGTGTTGCTCTAATGCAGAGAACTCTGAAACAGAAAACAAACCAATTCCTGCTACCGTAAAACCCGATTGGGCAGAGGGTGCGGTTATTTATGAGGTAAACTGGCGTCAGGCTACAGACGATGGCAAACTTACCACCTTTACAGAGCGAAACCTGCCTAAACTTAAAGAGTTAGGCGTTGATATTCTGTGGTTTATGCCTATAAATCCTATATCGGAGCTTAACCGCAAGGGAGAACTTGGAAGTTACTACGCATCGCAGAACTACACCGCCATTAACCCTGAGATGGGTACGTTAGATGATTTTAAGGCTATGGTGGATTCAGCCCACAAACTTGGAATAAAAGTTATTATAGATTGGGTGGCTAACCATACAGGCTGTGATAACGTTTGGCTTGCGGAGCACCCCGATTGGTATGCCTATAACCCCGATAGCACACATATTCAGGATTGGGGCTGGACAGATACCTATAAACTTAACTACGACAACCCCGAACTGCGTAAGGCAATGATAGACGCTATGAAATTTTGGGTAACGGAGTGTGATATAGACGGGTTCCGCTGCGATGTGGCGTTTATGGTGCCTATGGATTTCTGGTTAGAGGCACGCAAGCAACTTACTGCCATAAAGCCGCTGTTCTTCCTTGCAGAGGCTGCCAACAAGGAGCTCTGCGATGGTGCTTTTGATATGGTATATAATTGGCCTATGGGTTGGCTGTTTGAGGAAATCTACAAGGGAAATAAGAGTCCTAAACTTATTGATTCTCTTACAGTTGCACTACGTGATAGTTTTGCCGTAGATGCCTATCAGATGAACCACATTACCAATCATGACCGCAACTCTTGGGACGGTACAGAGTTTGAGCGTTACGGCGATGGTGTAAAGGCTTTTGCAGCCCTCAGCTACATAGCCCCAGGCATGCCACTTATCTACACAGGTCAGGAGTACGGCTACAACCACCGTTTTGAGTTCTTTAAGAAAGACGCCCCTGCCCCATATAATGAGGAGTGGTTTAATTTCTACAAAGAACTTAATACCCTGAAGCATAGTCATAAAGCACTAAAAGCCGGCATTAACGGCGGTGATTGGAAAGTTTATACCACTACAGCACCCGATGCCGTATTTGCCTGCTCCAGAACCCTTGGTGATGATACTGTGTTCTACGTGGCAAACCTCAGTGGTAAAGAGGTTGAATTTTCTATAGACGATGCCCCGGAATTCACCCATTTCATCGGCGGAATCAGGCTCACACTAAAGGCGTGGGAATATCAGATTAAGGCAAAGCCTTAATCTGATGTATGATGTATATATGTATGATGTATGAATAAGAATCAGATTAAAATTCAGGAAAAATGTATTGACTTTGCTGTCAGGATAATCAATTTGAAGAAATTTCTAAATAAAAGTAAAAAGGAATTTAACATTTCTGACCAAATTCAGCGTAGTGGAACATCTATTGGAGCACTATACAGCGAGGCTGTTTACGCAGAAAGCGAAAGTGATTTGATTCATAAACTAGGTATATCCCAAAAAGAAGCAAATGAAACTCTATATTGGTTAAAGATTCTATATAAATCTGAATACATTACACAAGAACAATATGATAGTTTGGCGAAAGACGCTGATGAAATAATGAAAATAATAACATCAATAATAATCAAACTAAAAAACAAGAGAACTACTTAAGTTCTCTGTCGCCGTAGGCGACTCATACATCATACATTTATACATCATACATAAATTATACATACATCATACATTCATACATCATACATAAAAAATACGGTGCTTTCAGCACCGTATTTTTTATTCCTCTTCTTTGTGCGTCGCCGCATATTCTTTAAGCAGCACCTCTTGCACGTCCATCGGGACAAGCTCGTAGCCCGACATTGCCATAGAGAACGATGCCCTACCGCCTGTAGCTGAACTAAGCGATGTGGAGTAGTTACCCATCTCCTTTAGAGGAACTCTGGCAGAGAGGTTCTCCATACCCTTCTCACTCTCCATACCCATAATAATGGCACGGCGTGTCTGAAGGTCTGCCATAACATCGCCCATACGGCTTGATGGCACTACTACCTTAACATCGTAGATAGGTTCCATAATCTTAGGACCTGCATTGCGGAATGCCTCAGAGAATGCGTGGCGGGTTGCAAGACGGAACGATATCTCGTTAGAATCTACCGGGTGCATCTTACCATCATAAACTATTACACGTACATCACGTGCGTAAGAGCCTGTAAGCGGACCTTGCTCCATGCAATCCATTACACCTTTTAATACAGCAGGTATAAAGCGTGCATCTATGGCACCACCCACAATACTGTTTATAAACTCTACCTTACCACCCCAATCAAGTGTGTATTCCTGCTTATCGCGGACACTTATTTTAAACTCCTGACCATTAAATTTATATACATCTTTGGCTGGAACACCCTCTACAAGAGGCTCTACTATTAGGTGTACCTCACCAAACTGACCTGCACCACCACTCTGTTTTTTATGGCGGTAATCTGCACGTGCTGCCTTGGTAATGGTCTCACGGTAAGGAATCTTTGGCTCTGAATACTCAATGGCTATCTTATCGTTGTTCTCTACACGCCATTTAAGTGTACGCAGGTGGAACTCTCCCATACCGTAAAGAATGGTTTGCTTAAGCTCTTTAGAGTACTCTACACGCCATGTTGGGTCTTCCTCGTGCATACGGTTAAGTATCTCACCAAGCTTGGCGTCATCGGCTTGGTTTACAGCCTTAACAGCACGGCGATATTTCCAATCGGGGTATTTTACAAAATCAAACTGCTGCTCAGAAGCACCTGCGTTAAGGGTGTTGGCAGTACGTGTGTTCTTTAGCTTAACGGTGGCACCTATATCGCCGGCAGATAGTTGCTCCACCTCTATACGGTTCTGCCCTGCTACGCAGTAAATCTGCGATATACGCTCCTTAGTGTTACGTGTGGCGTTAAATAGGTCATCGCCTTTCTTTAGTGTGCCACTCATAACCTTAAAGTAGTTTACGTCCCCGATGTGAGGCTCTACAGAGGTCTTAAAGATATAGATACTGGTCTCTGCCTTGGCATCGGGTGCTATCTCCGCACCTTCTGTATTAATAGGTTTAGGCATATCATCTACAAAAGGAACTACATTACCAAGGAACTCCATAAGACGGCGTACCCCCATATCCTTGCCTGCACATACACAGAAAACAGGCAGAATATCTTGGCTTACAAGACCTTTACGGATACCCATACGCATCTCATCTTCTGTAAGTGAGCCACTCTCAAAATATTTGTCCATAAGACCCTCATCGTGTTCTGCGGCTGCCTCTATAAGGGCGTTGTGCATCTCATCTGCCTTATCCTTATACTCTGCCGGAATCTCAGAAATCTCTGGCACGCCACCCTCTGGTTTCCACTTATACTGTTTCATAAGCAGAACATCTATAAGGGCGTTAAAGTTAGGACCTACGTTTATAGGGAACTGGATAGGTATAACCTTACCGCCATAGTTCTCTTTAAGGCTTTGCAGTGATAGGTCAAAATCTGCCTTCTCTGAATCTAATTGGTTTATTACAAAGATACAAGGTTTTTTCATGCGCTCTATTTGGCGGTATTGGTTCTGTGTGCCAACCTCCACACCCTGCTGGGCGTTAATAACCATAAGGGCTGTATCTGTAACGCTTAACGATGTAATAAGACCACCTACAAAATCGTCTGCACCTGGGCAGTCTATAAAGTTCAGCTTTTTCTCAAGCCACTCTACATGGAACACTGTTGAAAATACAGAGTATCCATACTCTTTTTCTACAGGAAAATAGTCTGAAACGGTGTTCTGACCCTCAATTGTACCTCTACGTTTAATAATTCCGCTTTCATAAAGCATTGCCTCGGCAAGAGTTGTCTTGCCACTACCTGAGGAGCCGACCAAGCTGATGTTTTTGATTTGGTCTGTTTGATAGTTTTTCATAGTAATAGTATTTGATTTTAAGTTACTTAGATATAAATGGAACAAAAATTCCAAAAAACCGATGTGCAATATAGGAAAAAAAATCGGAAAAACAAAATGTTTTCCCGATTTTTTTATGTTTAGGAGCCTATGGCTCCTCATACATCATACATCATACATCATACATCATACATCATACATAACTACTTTATGTACCCGCTCTCCTCCTCCAGTTTCTTTATCACCTCTGATTCCTCCACCTTTAGGTTGTTATCCATATAGAAATCTATGTACTTTATCATAGACTCTTTATCAAATACCTTTATAAAGTTGCTGTCTGATATTACAAACGCCCTATACGCTACGCCTTGCAGTGATTCCTTAACTCCGCTGTCCGCCATTACCTGATTCTGATACCATACAGCCTCATCGAGCGATGACATAGGGCTTACACCTATGGCAAACACACTATCCTCTAATGCCTTAACCTTAAAATCAAAGTCTTTTATCATAAATCGGGTAAAGTTATACTGTGCCATTGCAAACAGAACCTTGTTCTTCTGCTCCGCACTGCCCTCCACCACTATTATAAATGAGTGGGTATCATCGGGGTTATACTCAAATCCTGCACGCTGTATAGCCTCTGCATACTCATTCTGCGATACTATTATAGCCTCACGCCGCATATCTATATTGCTTACAGGCTTAACACTCTGAATCTCCTTGCCTTGCCCCACTAATGCCACCATATCACGTGCAAGAGGCACAATCTCACTATCGGGATACCTATTTATAATATCTGTAAGTTTAGCCTTAAATTTAACCTCTCCGTCTTGCCGTCCGCTAAGCAATGCCTCTAACATAAGGAACTTAGGCATAAGCTTGGAATCTGCACAGCATAGTTCAGCCTGTGCCGCATTAGTCCTTACTTTAGCTAAATTACCAGCCTTAAATGCGGCGTATGCCTCTACGTAAAGGGTTTCTGCCTGTTTCTCTACCTTATTATCCACCTTGCTCTTAGGTTTTCCGTACTCTGTGTTAGGATAGCGGCGTAAAAGCTCATTATAAGTATCGGTGGCAAGCGGCTTGTTCTTTATGCGGTTATCATATACATAATATAGGTTATAGAGAGCCTCCTCTATGGCATTGTTACTTGCCTGACGTGCCACGTCTGTTACAGGTATGGTTGCCAAATAAGAGTCTAACTCTGCATCGCCGGTAGGTGAGAATGGGGTATCAATATCTGTATTGCTATCGTCATTAGCAATTTGCTCATCGGGTTCTTCATCAAAAGCACTCATAGACACCTTATTGCTACGCCGCCAGTCATCTTCAAGCGTTCTGCCACCCCAATTTTTCTGGAAATCAAGCTTACCACGGCTGATAAGTGTGGCGTTGTAGAAATACCACGCCTGGTCAAGTGTCTCTCCAAGCGAAAGCCCTGCCGCCGCAGCCATATTGGCTGTTTTCTCACGCTCCTCCTGTTGGCGTGCCTCTTCCTCAAGGCGTTTGCGTTCCTCCTCCTCTTTACGGTGAATCTCCTCTATAACACCTTTAACCTTCTCCACTCGCTCTGCCTCTGGCATGGCGGCAAGTGCAAGCAGTGAGTCTTGCAGAGTAACTGTGCCACTGTACTTAGCCACATAGTCCAAATCTGTGGAACGCATAAGAATGTCCTTATAGCCTGTGTATGTGGCAGGTATAATGGTAACTGCCTCAGCATAAAGCGGTTGTGCGTCAAGATAACGTTCATCGTTATAATAAATATCGCCAAGTGCAAGCAGAGCCTCAGCCTTATCTATGCCATTACGGGTGCTCTCATCTATAGCCATCTGATAGTACTCCACAGCCTTATCCTTATCGCCCCTACGCCAATAAAGCTGCCCCATAGTG
The DNA here is from genome assembly GCA_024405815.1 of Paludibacteraceae bacterium. Lineage (GTDB taxonomy): Bacteria > Bacteroidota > Bacteroidia > Bacteroidales > Paludibacteraceae > Enterocola. The sequence continues at coordinate 5,844 of JAKSNX010000058.1, forward strand.
TAGTAGATGCGGTCTTTATACTGCTCATTGCTGGCACGCTTTAGCAGACGGTCTATCTCCTTTTTTATAGGCTCCATAGACGTACCCTGATAACATTTTGCCATATTCAGTACGGCATTGAACTCCATTATGTAATCGGGGTGTTTCTTTTTAAGTTCATTGTAGGCATTATAAGCCTCATTATACCTGCCCAAACGCTCCAAAGTCTGTGCATATATAAACATAACACGCTTTTTTACCAATCCTTTGTTAAACTCTATGGCGTTTTTAAGGAACGGAAGGGCTGCCTCATACTCTCCTGTACGAAGCAGATGGTCTGCCTTTACAAGCACGTAAAGTTTAGTGGTGCGGTGAGAGAAATCTTTTTCTGTAAGGCGGTTAAGTATATCCTCCGCCTCATAATACCAACCCTGTTCTGTATAATCCTTAGCAGCCCACAGCTTAGCCTCCGTGCATACATCTACGTTATCCTTATAGTGGTTTGCTATATAAGAAAAGGTGGCCTCGGCAGCCGGAAAATCAAGTTTAAGGCTCTGTGCCTTGCCCTTTAGCAGCCAAGCCTCCTGAACCTGTGAGTTATACTCCTCTTTAGCCATAAACGCCTTATACTTAGGGTCTTTGGCTTTTTTAGGATTCTTTTTAGGTTTCTTTACTATGGAGTGCAGTTGTATGGATTTATCGCATTTCTCCATAACTCTGTCCATATCGCCCGATGCTCCGCTAAGAGCCTCCTGGTTGCTCTCCTCAAAAACAGGCAGAATATCGTTGTAGTTATCTAAAGTGAGAGCCGCCGTGTGAACAGACTCCATACCTTTATTGTAGGCATTATTGCCGTTAAAAAGTATGTTATACTTAACCTTGGTGCGGTGAAAACTGCGTGTAAAGGCATTGTTCTTTTTTACAGCACACGATGCCAACATAAGCGGCATTATCAAGGCTAATACTATGTATCTTTCAAAATTTTTCATTAAAATGTGTGCAAATATAACGCTTTTTAGTAAATATATTGTATATTTGCAGAATAAATATTGATTATTAACCAACTAAAATCTTATAAAAATTATGTCTAAAGTAACAGTAGTAGGGGCTGGTAACGTAGGTGCTACAGCCGCCAATGTTTTGGCTATCAAAGAGGTAGCAAGTGAAGTTTGCTTAATTGATATCAAAGAGGGTCTTGCAGAGGGCAAGGCTATGGATATTATGCAGACAGCGCAACTTATTGGGTTTGACACAGTGGTAAAAGGTGTAACCAACGATTACTCTCAAACTAAAAATTCAGATGTAGTAGTAATTACATCGGGTATTCCACGTAAGCCTGGCATGAGCCGCGAGGACCTTATTAGCGTTAACGCAGGCATAGTTAAGAGCGTAGCATCTAACATACTTAAATACTCTCCTAAAGCCATTATAGTAGTGGTTTCTAACCCGATGGACGCTATGGCATACCTTGCTCTAAAGAGCCTTGGATTGCCACGTAACCGTGTTATAGGTATGGGTGGTGCTCTTGACAGCAGCCGCTTTAAATATTACCTGAGCCAAGCCTTAAAGTGCAACCAAAATGAGGTTGAGGGTATGGTTATAGGTGGCCACGGCGATACCACTATGATTCCACTTGCTCGTTTTGCCACATATAAGGGCGTACCTGCAAAAACACTGCTTGGTTCTAAAAAATTAGATGAGGTGGTTAAGGCTACTATGGTGGGCGGTGCCACTATGACAGGCTTGCTTGGTACATCTGCTTGGATGGCTCCAGGTGCCGCTATAGCATTCCTTGTAGAGTCTATTATTAAAGACCAAAAGAAGATGATTCCTTGCTCTACATACCTTAACGGTGAGTATGGTATGAAAGACATTACCATAGGTGTTCCTGTAATTATAGGTAAAAAAGGTATAGAGAAGGTTGTAGCTCTAAGACTTAACAAAGAGGAGAAAGAGGCTCTTGCAGCATCTGAGGCAGCGGTACGCAAGACAGCCGCCATTCTTCACGATATGAAACTTATCTAAAATTTACAGACTAATAACTTAAAACTTAAAAATATGAGAAAACTTACAAGAACTTTACTGATTGCCACAGCAGGGCTTTTGTGGGCGTTATCCGCTACAGCACAGGCTCCTGCAAACAATCCTGGCGTTATGCTGCAGGGTTTCTACTATGACTCCTACAATGCCTCTAATGCTCAGAAGGCTAATGGAGAGAGTTACGGCACCACTAAGTGGACAGACCTTACGTCTCAGGCACAAGAGATTGCAGAGACATTTGACATGATTTGGCTACCACCTTCAGCACGCTCTGAAGGAGGTACAGGCTACCACCCAAAACAGTGGTCTAACCAAAACGGTGACTGGGGAACCAAGGCACAACTTCAAGCGTTGATAAAAAAGCTTAAAGAGATTAACCCTAATATGAAGGTTATTGCTGATATTGTTATAAACCATAAATCAGGTAATAACTGGATAGATTTTGACAATGAGAATTTTGGCACATACGGTAGTTTCACTCTTTATGAGTCAGGGCACACTAGTAAATTTGTTTGCCAAGATGATGAGGTATCCAAGCAGGCAGGTTGGAAAGCCACAGGTGCAAAAGACCAAGGATATGACTACCAATGTGAGTCATCTGGCGGTTACTGTCCAGCACGTGACCTTGACCACTCCAATTCATACCTGAGAGACGCCATTAAGGCTTACCTAAAATGGATGAAGGGTGAGATAGGCTATGACGGCTGGCGTTATGACCTTGTAAAGGGCTACTTGGGTAAATATAACAAGGAGTACAATGCCGCCGCTGGTGCATATTTCTCTGTAGGTGAGTATTGGGACGGCAGTTATGACGCTCTTACTCATTGGATTAATGAGACAGGCAAGACATCTAACGCTTTTGACTTCTGCCTTAAATACAACGGCTTTAACAATGGTTTGGCAGGCAAAAACTACTCTGCTCTTTCAGGTTTTGGCACTGGTTGTGGTCTTATAGGAGATGCCACTTATAAACAGTATGCCGTTACATTTGTTGATAACCACGATACTTTCCGTGATGACAACAATAAGTTCTGGGGAGATTGGACACTGGCTAATGCCTACATTATTGCAATGCCTGGTACACCTTGTGTGTTCTATCCTCACTGGGTTAAGTGCAAAGATGCTATTAAGAAGATGGCTGCCGCCCGTAAGGCTTGCGGAATTACCAATACCTCTTCAGCCTCTTGCTCAGCAACAGGTTCCTACTTTAGAGGTGAGATTACAGGTAGCAAAGGTAAACTTGTGGTATTCATAGGTTCTCAAGGTTCCTGCCCATCAGGCTTCAGCCTTGCCTGCTCTGGTAACGGTTGGGCATACTATACTAATGTTAAAGTTCCTGTAGGTCCTGTAGTTACAATGAACCCTACAAGCGGTTATGCTACATCTGTAACACTATCAGCTACTAAGGGTACGATCTATTACACCACTAACGGAACCACACCTACCGCATCATCTACCAAATATACTGGTCCTATTGCTGTTACAAGCACTAACTTTACAATAAAGGCTATCGCTATAGATGGTCAGACTAAGTCTTCTGTTGTTAGCGGTACATTCACTAACGTTAAGCCTAAAGGCATTACAGTTCAGTTTAAGGCTCCTGCTACTTGGACTACCGTTAAGGCATACGCTTGGACAGGAGACGGAGACGCTGCCATAAAACTGCTTGGTGAGTGGCCTGGTACCGCAATAAGCAAATCCGGAGACAAATACTCAGTAACAGTTGAGGCTACATCATTTAAGATTATATTCAATAATGGCAGTAATGAGCAGACAGCAGATATAGGTGCATTAAGTATGGACGCTTGCTTTGACGGCTCTGCTCTTACATACAAAGAGCCGTGGCCTATGCCAGGCAAGTGTCAGGACGGACCTACCCCTATACCAAGCACTATAACAGTCAGGGCAAATACTAATAACCCTGCTTGGTCTGGCACTACATACATCTACGCTTGGACTACAAGCACACCTGATTTATTGGGTGGTTGGCCTGGTATTCCTATGACCCAAGATGGTCAGGGTTGGTGGGCATATACTGTTAAAGATTTAACAGAGCCACTTAACATAATCTTTACTGATGGCGGCAATCCTACAGCAAAACAGACCGATAACATAGAGGGTCTTACAGGAAACGCTTGCTACAATATTCTAAACACAACCCATACTAGTGCTATGGGAGGCTCTGTATATGATGTTTCTGAGACAGGCTGTCCTACAGGTGTACTTGATACTGAGGCAGACGGTGATATCACCTTGGTTCCTAATCCTACCAGCGGTGAGATGTCTATATACAGCGATAAGGAGTTTATACTTGGCACAGTATATACTATAGGTGGTAAGAATTGCGGAGCGTTTGAGGTTTATGGCAATACACTTGATGTAAGC
>JAKSNX010000059.1 GCA_024405815.1 Paludibacteraceae bacterium
CCTTGACCCTTATAAATATTTGCCGTTTCATCTTATGTTTGCAAAGATAGCAAAAAAAACGTATCTTTGTGGTTTATTTGGATAGAACTTATCAACCTTTACAATATGAAAAAATATAATTGGATTAACAGAATAATGGGATTTGCCGTATTTGCCATATCTATGGTAACCTACGCCCTTACAGTAGAGCCTACGGCAAGTTTCTGGGATTGTCCTGAGTTTGTAACCACTGCATACAGAATGGAAGTGGGACACCCACCTGGCGCACCATTTTTTATGCTTACAGGCAAGGTCTTTTCATTACTTGCAAGCGACCCAAGCCAAGTGGCTTATATGATTAACATCCTTAGTGCCCTGTTTGCCGCACTTACCATAATGTTCCTGTATTTTACAGTAACCCATTTGGTAAAACGTCTGATGGTAGGCACAGACAATGTTCCGTCTCTGACAGAGAGCATAGAGATAATAGGCAGTGGTATAGTTGGGGCATTAGTATATGCATTCTCAGATACATTCTGGTTCAATGCAGTAGAGGCGGAGGTATATTCATACTCATCTTTCCTTACTGCATTAGTATTCTGGATAATACTAAAATGGGAGCAAAAAGCGGAATCACCGCACTCTGACCGTTTCCTAATACTCATATTCTATATTATGGGTATATCTGTAGGCGTTCACCTACTTAACCTGCTTACAATTCCTGCCATAGCGTTAGTCTATTATTTTAAAAAGGCGGAGAATCCATCGTTCAAGGGTATGTGCATTGCACTTCTTATATCATTTGCAATACTTGCATTCATACTTTACGGACTTATACCTGGCTTTATAACCCTTGCAGGCTACATAGAGTTATTCTTTGTAAACACATTAGGGCTTCCATTTAACTCAGGCACGTTGGTATATTGCGTTATAGCCATCGGGTCATTAATATGGTCTATTATAGAACTTTACCGTTCAGAACCCAATGTAACACGTATTAAGGTATCATCTTTACTTACGGCATCACTGCTTGGAGTTCCATTTCTTGGAGGCAATATTTGGGTGGGAATACTTATAATTGCAGCCACCATATTGTACTTTGCTATTAAGAAAGACAATATTAACATACGTATTTTGAGCACTATAATAGTATCTATGGCAGTTATTCTGCTTGGTTATAGTTGCTACGCAGTAATTGTGGTACGTTCTCTTGCCAATCCGCCAATGGACCAAAACTCACCCGATAATGTATTCGCTCTTAAAGATTATCTTAACCGTGAGCAATACGGAGACCGTCCCCTATTCTATGGTGCTTACTACAGTGCTGAACCTGAATTAGAGGTGGCTGGCGAATACTGCCGCACTAAAACAGTGGAAGGTTCTAAAAAATATGGTAAGAAAGAGAAACTCTCACCCGATGAAAAAGATGAGTACGTAGTTACGTCAACCAGCTATAAGGCAGTGTATGGGAGCCAATTCAAAACCCTGTTCCCACGTATGCACAGCAATCAGGGAGACCATCCTCAGCTATATGAGAGTTGGGTGAACGTAACAGGCAAGATGGTTGATTACGATGAGTGTGGACGCAACAAGAGAGTTAAAGTGCCTACATTTGGAGAGAACCTTGCATTCTTCTTCACCTATCAGCTTAACTATATGTATTGGCGTTACTTCCTATGGAACTTTGCCGGCAGACAGAACGATATTCAAGGACATGGAGAGGTTACAAACGGAAACTGGAAAAGCGGATTTAATTTTATAGATGATGCCGCCATCGGCACGCAAGATAATCTGCCACCTGCATACGCAAACAATAAAGGCAATAACAGTTACTATCTGCTTCCACTTCTTTTGGGCATTATAGGTATAATCTATCAACTATCTATGGGCAAAAAAGGGAACGAATCATTCTGGATTACACTTACCCTTTTCTTTATGATGGGTATAGCCATAGTTCTATATCTGAACCAAGGTCCGTCTGAACCAAGAGAGAGAGATTATGCCTACGCAGGAAGTTTCTTTGCATTTGCCATCTGGGTAGGATTTGGAGTGGCTGGAATTTCAAAATTCATTAAAAGAGCCAACATACCAGGCGTAGTGGCAGCTATATTGGCATTCCTTATAGCGATACCTGCACCTGCCATTATGGCTAAGGAGAATTGGGACGACCACGACCGTTCTAACCGCTATGTAGTAAGAGATTTTGGACTGAACTACTTTAATTCATGTGCCCCTAACGCAGTTATATTCACTAACGGCGATAACGATACATTCCCTCTATGGTACACACAAGATACAGAGGCCAACCCCGTATCACTTGACAAGAGAGTCTGCAACCTTTCATATTTACAGACAGATTGGTATATAGACCAGATGAGGCGTGATGCCTACGAGTCTAAAGGTCTGCCTATATCGTGGGAACGTAAGACTTACGTAGAAGGCAAACGTGATGTTATTTATGTATATGACCTTATTGACGGTCCTATAGACCTAAAATGGGCTCTTGACACATTCCTTGCAAGTGATGACCCTATGACCAAAACAGACCCAAGAGGCGGTAGCGATTATAAGGAATATCTGCCTTGCAAGCGTTTTAAAGTACCTGTAAATAAAGACAATCTGGTTAAACAAGGTGCCATTACAGAAGAGCAGAAAGATTTGATAGCTGATGAGATGATAATAGACCTTGGAGGCAAACGATATCTTACCAAGAGTGACCTGATGGTGCTTGAGATGATAGCCAATAACAATTGGGAGCGTCCTCTATACTATGCCGTAACTGTAGGCAGTGATATGTACATGGGCATGAAAAAATATTTCCAACTTGAAGGTATGGCTTACAGAATAGTTCCGTTTAAGGACACTGACAAGGAGCATGTAAACACAGACCTTATGTATGATAACATGATGAACAAGTTTAAGTTTGGCAATATAGAAGACCCTAAAGTTTATTTAGATGAGAACATACTGAGAATGTGCATTGCCCAACGTCAAATGTTCAGCCGCCTTATTGACGCTCTTATTGCAGAACACGATTACGACAGAGCAGAGAAGGCATTGGAAAAATGTATGACATCAATACCAGGTAATACCGTTCAACACACATACACATCTGTGGGGTTTATAGAGAACTATTATACCATAGGATTGAACGACAAAGCAAAGGAACTTGGCTCTCAGTTAGCAGATGATGCAACTTCCAACCTTGCTTGGCTAAGCCAATTTAGTGGCGACAAGCGTGCCAGTGCAATGCAGGATATAGCCGTTAATTTGGCTACAATCCAGCAACTTGCCCTTATCAGCAGAGATTATAATGATGAGGATTTTGAAAAGTACTATAGTGCTTATCTAAAATATATGGACCTTTATCAAGGGGCAAGATAATGTTTATAGAGAGAATACCTGCACTAGTGCGTCTGTTTTACAAGGGTGTACTTTGGAGAATGGATAAAAAAGATAAGGTTATCTATCTTACCATTGATGACGGACCCACAGCAGAGAACACTCTTTGGATACTTGATTTACTGGATAGATATGGAATAAAAGCCACCTTTTTCTGCATAGGCAGAAATGTAGAGGCCAATCCTGATTTATATGCAGAGATAATAGAGAGAGGACACTCTGTAGGATTGCATGGATATGACCATAAAAGGGGGCTTTACAAGAACTCTGAGATATTTTTTAAAGATATAGAGCGTGGAGCAGAGTTTATTAAGTCCACGCTTTTCAGACCTCCGCATGGACGTATAACGCTTAGTCAGGCAAAAGAGTTAGGCAAGCGGTACCGCATAGTGTTATGGGATGTAATTACAAGGGATTACAACCCCAAACTTAGTGGAGAGAAGGTATTTAACATAGCAAAAAAATATGGCAGAAACGGCTCTATAGTGGTGTTTCATGACTCTGTAAAAGCACAAAAAAACATGAGATACGCCCTACCCAAAGCCATAGAGTATTGGTTATCACAAAACTATAAATTCAATAAATTATAAATAAACATACATCATACATTATACATCATACATTAATATGAACATATTATTATTAGGTTCCGGCGGACGTGAGCACGCCTTGGCTTGGAAAATAGCCCAAAGTAAAAAAGTTGACAAACTGTTTATAGCACCTGGCAACGCAGGCACATCGGGTGTAGGTGTAAACGTACCCATCAAGGCAGACGATTTTGAGGCGATAGGCAAGTTTTCATTGGAAAACAATGTAAAAATGGTAGTAGTGGGACCAGAAGACCCACTTGTAAAGGGCATTTATGATTACTTTAAAGGAAACAAGGATTTATGTGGCATTACGGTAATAGGTCCTTCCAAGTTTGGTGCTCAAATGGAGGGCAGCAAGGATTTTGCCAAACAGTTTATGATAAGGCATAATATACCTACTGCAAAATACCTCTCTGTAAACGCTACAAATTTAGAGGAAGGCAAAGCATTCCTTAAGCAAATGAAGGCTCCTTACGTGCTAAAGGCAGACGGTTTGGCTGCCGGCAAGGGAGTTCTTATAATAGACTCACTTGAAGAGGCTTACAAGGAACTTGATGAGATGTTGGGCGGAAAATTCGGGGCTTCAAGTGCTACGGTAGTATTAGAGGAGTTTTTAAGCGGAATAGAATGCAGCGTGTTTGTGCTTACAGATGGCAAGGATTATGTCATATTACCCGAAGCCAAAGACTACAAACGCATAGGCGAGGGCGACAAAGGGCTTAACACAGGTGGTATGGGTTCAATATCCCCTGTAAGTTTCTGCACTAAGGAGTTTATGGATAAGGTAGAGAAACGCATTATAAAGCCTACAATAGACGGATTATACGCAGAGAAAATTGATTATAAGGGTTTTGTTTTCTTCGGGCTTATAAATGTGGGTGGAGACCCATACGTAATAGAGTATAATGCCCGTATGGGAGACCCTGAGACTGAATCTGTTATGCTGCGTCTGAAAAATGATATAGTGGATTTGTTTGAAGCGGTGGCAGACGGAACGCTATGTAATCGGGTGATAGAAAAAGATTCAAGATACGCAGTAACTGTTATGCTTGTATCGGGTGGATATCCTGAGGCATATCAGAAAGGGAAAATCATTACAGGCACAGATAAGGTTACAGAGAGCGTTGTATTCCACGCAGGAACAGCCATTAAGGATTCTGCTGTAGTAACCAGCGGTGGCAGGGTTATTGCTGTAAGTTCCTACGGCGATACCAAAGATGCCGCCCTAAAAAAATCATTTGAAGCAGCCCGTACCATTGAGTTTGACGGCAAATATTTCAGACGTGATATAGGATTTGACCTCAAATAACATGTACAGACACGATGCAGAGAAACCACTACTTAGCGTTGTAACGGCAATTGTAATAACAGCCGTTACCGCTATAGCAATGTGGACTCCTGTCATATTGGACAATTACAATATTGAGCTAAAAATACTAGCTCCCCTATTTTTTATTGTAAGTGCCTTAATTGTAATTTGGTCTTGTTATACCTCTAACACCATAAAGGGCAACCTTGTCACACCCGCCTTATTCATAACCTTGTGTTGCGGCACTTTAGGCTATACAGACGGATGGTATAAAGGGTTTATCTGCTGTATCTTGGTTCTTGTTTCATATCTTATAACCTTAAATTTTTACAAAAGCAAAGATACTGTATGGCGGGTATTTGACGTAATGTTAATCCTATCTGCCTCGTTCTTTGTGGACCAATCTGTTATTTGGATTATTCCGGCATTTATAATAGGATTCGGCATATTTGATGCCCTGAATGTCAGAAATCTGGTGGCTTGCCTATTTGGGTTGGGACTGCCTTTTGGCGTAGTAGCGGCATACTACTATTTTTGTGATGATATCTGTATGTTCCAACATTATATTACAGACATTACCATTAACCCCATATTCACCAATTTAAGAATTGCTGATGCCATTGTGTATGGTTGCATCGGGGTATATACACTATGTGCATTAGTTGCATACGCATTAAATTATCAGAAGCAAAGCATACAGTTCAGGTCATCGGTATTATTCACCTTTATAATAATATTGTTATCAACACTTATGGAAGAGCCTCTTACACTTATCCTTGTAAGCATTCCACTATCCATATATGTTGAAAGAAGCAAATCCACTTTCCATAAAATACTATTCTACACATTTCTAACAACAATGATTCTAATCTTTTTGTTTAAAACAGTTGTTATTTAATATATTTTTTTGTATCTTTGTGAGATATGGAAGAATCAGCTGCAATATATAGTGAAGACCACGTTATTACGTTAGAAGGACTGGAGCATGTAAGACTTAGACCAGGTATGTACATTGGCAAACTTGGCGATGGCAACTATGCTGACGACGGCATTTACGTACTTCTTAAAGAGGTTATTGACAACTCTATTGATGAGTTTAGAATGAATTTTGGTAACCGCATAGACATTACACTAAATGACAAGACTATACGTGTACGTGACTATGGCAGAGGCATTCCGCAAGGCAAGCTTATAGATTGCGTTTCCATTATGAATACCGGTGCCAAGTATGACTCCGCTGTGTTTAAAAAGAGTGTTGGACTTAACGGTGTTGGCACCAAAGCTGTAAACGCTCTTTCAAGCTCATTCACCGCCATATCGTACCGTGACGGATATGCCAAACGCGCCGATTTTGCAGAGGGCAAACTGATTAAAGAATGGGAGTTGGAACCCACTGATGAGAAGAACGGAACATTCATTGAGTTCACCCCTGATGGTGGAGAGAAACTGTTTGGCAAGTACAACTATAAAGAGGATATAATAGCGGATATGCTCCGCAACTACAGCTACCTTAATCCAGGGCTTACCCTTACGTTTAACGGTAATAAATTCATATCCAAGAACGGACTACTTGACCTTCTGAATGAGAAAGTAACCGCAGAGACACTCTACCCTATAGTACATTTGCAAGGTCCCGACATAGAGGTTGCCTTTACCCATACAGACCAATATGGAGAAGAGTACTACTCTTTTGTAAACGGACAATACACCATACAAGGCGGCACTCACCAAAGTGCATTGAGAGAGGCTTACGCTCGCACCATAAAAGAGTTCTTCAATAAAAATATGGAGTACTCCGATATTAGGAGTGGGTTATGCGCTTCCATTTCAATAGGAGTTGAAGAGCCTGTATTTGAATCTCAGACAAAAATAAAATTGGGTTCTAAAGACATGGGACCAGAAGGTCCGTCAATTGCCAAGTACGTATCTGATTTTCTAAAGAAAGAACTTGACAACTTTATGCACAAGAATCCCGATATTGCAGAGATTATAAACAAAAAGATACAAGATGCGGAGCGAGAACGCAAAGCAATAGCAGGAATATCTAAGCAAGCCAAAGAGAGGGCTAAAAAAGCCAATCTGCACAATACAAAACTGCGTGACTGTCGTTATCACCTGAACGAGGGTAAAGATGATGAGAAACGCCTTGCAAGCGCCATATTCATTACTGAGGGCGATTCTGCAAGTGGTTCCATAACAAAAAGCCGCGATGTAAATACACAGGCGGTGTTTAGTCTTAGGGGCAAGCCGCTTAACAGTTACGGCCTTACAAAAAAAGTTGTGTATGAGAACGAGGAGTTTAATCTTTTGCAAGCGGCACTCAACATAGAGGACGGTCTTGACGGACTTAGATACAATAAGGTTATTATAGCCACCGATGCTGATGACGACGGAATGCACATCAGACTGCTAATGCTCAATTTCTTCTTACAATTTTTCCCTGACTTAGTAAAGATGGGGCATGTATATATACTTCAGACACCACTTTTCAGAGTTAGAAACAAGAAAGAGAAATACTACTGCTACTCCGATGCGGAACGAATAGAGGCCATTAACAAATTAGGAGATTCGGCAGAGATAACAAGATTTAAAGGCTTAGGTGAAATATCGCCCGATGAGTTTGGAGACTTTATAGGGAAAGATATAAGATTAGACCCTGTATCCATTAAAAAAGAGGACTCAGTTGCAAATTTACTAAGCTTCTATATGGGCAAAAACACACCTGAAAGGCAGGATTTTATAATAGACAACCTGCGTATTGAAAGCGATAGCGAAGAGGAATTATTGGGTGTATAACAGATACCATCTTAAAAAAAGTATAAAAAAACTTTTAATTTTGTAAAATTATTAGTTTCTTTGTATTTCAAAATAGGATATATAAATCATCAAAATATTAAATCATGAAACACATTGGAGTCATAATTGTATTATTAGGCGTATTGGCGCTTATTATTCCGTTCTTCCTAAAGTGTGAGACTAACCTGACACTCGCAATAGGAGCAGTTCTTATTGTTGCAGGTGCAATAGTTCACGGCATTGTAATGAAAAAAGGCATAGATAATGATGTAACAAAATAGCACATTATTTTCTTTTTTTTAAAATAATAGAGGGGAGCGAAAATCGCTCCCCTCTATTATTTTTGCTTTAATCAGTTTCTTACTTAACTATCTCTGTAAAGTTAGCAACTGTCCAATATTTAGCAAACTCAAGGTCAGTCTTAGCACGAGCAGCATACTCACCATTAAGAGCAACAGCTTGTTTCAAGTTTGTGAACAAATCAAAATCTTGAGCAGAACGAGCAGCACAGATTGCTAACAAGTAATATGTAGTAGCATCTTTTTGCTCCATGCTATTAAGAATTGATTTAGCCTTATCGTTATTGTTTACAAGCATTTGAGCAAGAGCAGCATTGTTAGAAGCTGTGTTACCAAATGATTGAACAGCACTTGCATAATCACCATTTGCTATAGCCAACACGCCTTGAGCCTCACTTAAGTTCTCAACACCTGCAGCCTTACCAAAGCTCTCAGCGGCAGCACCATTCTGACCCTCTGTCAAAGCAATAAGACCCATATTGAAATTGTACTCAGGTTTAGAATCACCACCATTAGCGGCAGAAGCCTTTAGAGCCTCTTTAGAAGCATCTATCTCACCCTTGGCAAAATCAAGTGCACCAAGGTTGTTTTGAGTTCTCCAGTCAGAAGCGTTTTGCTTAGCGTTAGCCTCAGTAAACTTAGCGGCATCCTCTTTGTTACCAGCCTGGCAAGCAAGCTTAGAAGCAAACATAAGCTCCTCTACGTTCAAGCTATCAGGATTGTTAGCGGCAAGAGCAAGAATCTCCTCATCTGTTTTACCCTTAAGAGTAACAGTAAGAGTCATGTGAGAACGACGTAGTTTAGGAAGAATATCAGAAGCTAACTCTGTGTAAGCAGCAGACAAGTTCTTAATCTCTTTCTCACGAGTCTCTGAATCAGCGTATGAACCAAGAACACGTAGGATAAGGTCTTTATCCTTTACGCTTGACTCTTGAACAAGTTTCTGGAAACCGTCCCAGTCTTGAGCTATGTATTGAGCGTCAAGAGCAGCTTGGCTCTTTTGTTGTTTCAAGAATGCCAATGTGTTTTTCTGACGAGCTGCGGCAAGTTTCTCATTAAGCTCTGCACCACCATCAGGAGAAGCGGCAGATACTACTGCAAGACCATCAACTGTACGTTTCTCGCAAGCGGCAGCGTCTTTCTCAGCTTTCTGTAAAGCCTTAACATCGTCGTTTGTCTTTACATTTGACTGCTGGATAGCAAACATAATGTCAGCCTCTGTGTACTCTTGAGTATCACGAACAAAGTTATCTTTTGCGAATGCAGGCTTAACTGTCTGGGCATCATACAAAGTAGATGTAGCAAGACATCCTACAGCGATGTCAACAGAAGGTACTTCAACCTCTTTGTTCTTTTTACCTACAACAGCCTTAAAGCGCAATGTCAATACAGAATTAGCCATCTCAGGAACATACTCAAAAGAGAATGGCATTGAGTAAGAACCACCAGCCTTGTATTGAACTGTCTCATTGTTACCTTTAGCTTTCTCTCCTTGGAAAGTGTAAGACTGGCTAAGAGCCTCACCGCCCTCATATCTAAGAACCGGTGTTACCTCTACGGTAGCATTCTTTGTAAAATACTTCTCAGGGAAATTAGCGGTGATTGTACCCTCTACTTTACCTGCTTTTACCTCAAGTGGATTAGGATTAACACTGAAGTACTCTGGCTTCATTTCTCCTAAATCAGCGCAAGATGCCAGCATTGAAACCAGCGCTACGCTCATACCTAAACGGAATAATAGTTT
>JAKSNX010000006.1 GCA_024405815.1 Paludibacteraceae bacterium
TATCAACCTATTAAAAGTTGCAATCGGGTATGCACTCTCTACCATCACGCATAGAGACCATACTATGGGTATGCCGGTTACAGCATCTATAGAACCTGCCAATTACTGCAATCTTCATTGCCCGCAATGCCCTACCGGATTGGGTATGATAAAAAAAACTCCAAAGACTTTTGATATAAATAGATTCAAGGATATAATTGACGCTCTCTCACCCGAACTATTATATCTAAACCTATATTTTCAGGGAGAACCATTCCTTTGCAAAGAACTGTCTCAAATGGTGGAGTGTGCAACGGCTCATCATATATTCACCTCTATATCCACTAACGGACATTTCCTGAACAAAGAGATTGTTAAATCTCTAAAAAAGGCGGGATTAGGCAAACTTATAGTAAGCCTTGACGGAGCCACACCTGAAAGTTACTCCAAATACAGAGTAGGCGGTGATTTTAGCCAAGTTATTGACGGTATACGCAATGCTGTAAATGCAGGATTAAAAGTGGAGTTGCAGTGTCTGCTTCTAAGTTCCACAGAAAATGAGATTAGTAAAATAAAGGATTTTGGCAAGAAACTTGGAGTTTGGAAGACAACCTTTAAGACAGCACAATTCTATACGCAAGACCCACTTATGCCCACAAACAACTCATATAGTCGCTATAAAAAGGATTCATTGAGATTAAAGAACAAATTAAAGAACAAATGTTGGAGAGTTGTTAGCGGCATAGTCATAACCACAGAAGGCAATGTACTGCCATGCTGTTTTGACAAGGACTGCACTCACAGTTATGGAAACCTGTTTCAATATACAATAAACAAAGATGCCATTTGCAGAGTTATTCACTCACAAAAGGCATCAGAATTCAAGAGCGTTGTATTTTCAAACAGAAAGTGCATAAAGATATGCACCAACTGCACTGAATAATTATTTTAACTCACCAGACTTAGGCTCTGTCAAAACCAACCTAAAACCTATATTATATAATCTGCTGCTATTTCCTGTTGAAAGGCGGGTTTTGTTCATACATTTTTCACTGCTAAAATCAAACATGCCACCCCTATACACTCTGTAAGAACCGGTAGTAGGACCCGTAGGGTCAGTCTGCGTTTTATTTGTATATGCGGCAAACCTATCATTACACCATTCAGCGACATTCCCACTCATATCGTAAACACCTAACTCATTTGGCTGTTTTAACCCTACTGAATGCAAATCATCGCCAGAGTTATCTGCAAACCAAGCCACATCATCTGCATTATCGCTACCGCTATATGCAAAACCTTTGGATTTAGTGCCACCCATAGCGGCAAACTCCCATTCAGCCTCTGTAGGCAGACGGAAAACACGACCTGACTTCTCATTCAGGGCTTTAATGAATTTATTTATATCATCAACAGATATGTTTGTAACAGGTTTGTCTTCACCTTTGATTTCAGAAGGGTTACTACCCATAATCTGCTCCCATTGTGCCTGAGTAACCTCATACATACCAATATAATATGGTTTTGAGAAATCCACTTTGTGTGCTGGAGAACTTCCCTCTATATCATCACTTCCCATAACAAACCCTGAATCACTGCGCTCCACAAGCACAAACTCGCCAACCTCATCAGTTGCTATCTTATCAGGCCATCTGCTTGGTTCCTTCTTACAAGATATTGTTAATGACACCAATAGTGTAACAATAGCTATATATTTAATGTTTTTCATAATATTTAGTATTTAATGATTTTTTGTTGATATACAGTTCCGTCAACATCTATGT
The DNA here is from genome assembly GCA_024405815.1 of Paludibacteraceae bacterium. GTDB lineage: Bacteria > Bacteroidota > Bacteroidia > Bacteroidales > Paludibacteraceae > Enterocola. Next base: position 1,764 of record JAKSNX010000006.1, read on the forward strand.
ACATAAGATAGTTGCCTGCAGGCAGGTGTGATACGGATATCTCTTTAGAATTCACCTCTTTTGCAACCACTACGCCAGATAAAGTTGAAACGGTAACAGACTTAACATCGCCGTTTGCATCAATATTCACGTAATCATTTACACAAGTAGGATATACACGTACAGCCACCTCGTCTGTTGATACATTCTCATCATCTACAGGATCATCTATTTTCTTGGATGTAAGAATAAGAAGCTCACCAGGTTTAAGGTTAACCGCCTTAGACAATCTGTTTACTGAGATTGTTTCACCTGTAAGATAGTTATACCAAGTACCTGTATGTGGGAAATCTACAGACTGCATAACGTCAGACACTGCACTGAAATTACCCAAAACTATAACATCAACATCATTTTCAGGATTCTCACCCTTATAATTAAACATCATTTTGCGAAGGCTGGCGAAACTGCCTGTTGATGCACAACTTGATGTGGTAATGTTTGCCTGCCTGAATATCTCAGGATGCTGAGTTCTAAGATTTATTACCTTGGCACAAGTATTATAAGCCTCCATACGCAATGGATTCTTATCGTATTTTAAAGCTTGATACCCTTGACTCCAAGGAACAGGTTTGCGTACAACCCTACTGTCATCTTTCATCGTTGGATAATTGATAGACAAGTCATAGCCAAACTCCTGGAATTGCCAAATCATCTTAGGACCAGGGAACAGCACGTCAAACGCCATCACAGTAGGAATACGCTTGATTCTGGCTATTGAGTCTGTCTGAAGATTTCCATCTCCAAACGCTTTAGCCTTATAGAATGTACGCTCCTCATCGTGGCTCTCTCCGTAACCCACAAATCTTGGGTCATTCATACCGCCGTTCTTACTCTTGCCATCAGAATCCACAAACTTACTGTTTGATGAAAATCCCATAGCGGCTTGGCAATATGCGTTGTTCATATTACGCCAAGGAAGCATTCCGTAATTTGCAAGTATATTCTGCTCATCCCAAGCTCCTAAATGCTCCAATATGTAGTAAGCATCGGGGTTGTAACGCTTTGCAGCATCACAATAATCCTCCAATATGGCAATTCTTGAAGTATCCTTATTATCCCAAGAACTACCCGATGTACCCTTGTTTATCTGAGAGAAACCTTTTGCCAAGTCCATACGATAGCCATCTACATGGTACTCTTGAATCCAATACTCCATTGCTCTGCGACAATAGATTTTGGTACCCTCGTACTCATGGTTCAAGTCATTCTCAACATTAAACGGATGGCGTGGAACCTTGTTTGCCCAAGGGTTCTCATCTGTTGCGGCACTACCCTGCCAATATAGTTTACACAATGATGAATTTCCAGATAGATGGTTCAAAACCATATCAAGCACTACAGCAATTCCGCGTTTATGGCACTCATCTATAAACTGTTTATACTGCTTTTGTGTTCCGTAAGACTTGTCGGCAGCCATATAGTGGTTTGGATTATATCCCCAACTGTCGTTACCGTCAAACTCTGTAATAGGCATTAACTCTATAACATTCACACCAAGTGTCTTAAGATAATCAAGCTTACCTCTTACATCATTTATAGTTCCTGTCTCTGTTAAAGTTCCACGTGAGATAAAGTCTCTTATGTGCAACTCATAGATTACCATATCCTCAGGTTTCGGTCTCACAAAATCATCGTATTGCCAATTATACTCATCTTTTGTATATTGCAACACAGAAACCAGACCATCACCCTTTGCAGGATATTCAGGAAGATTCTTGTCAAGACGATTCTTAATAAATTTATCATTCCATGGGTCTAACACAACCTCTGTATAAGGGTCTGCTATCTTAATTTTATCATCTACCAAATATTGGAAAGCCATCATCTTAGACGGGTCGTTTAATTTAAACTCAACCCAGAAGAACACCTCTTTTGTGTGACGTGTATATGCTGAATCCTTGCCCGCAACATTCTTTATAGTGTCAATCTTCTCTATAACCTTGCCAAACTGTGCGTTCATAGAGCGTTTCCACTCCTTTACAGAGTATGTATCTTCACCAGTTACAGTATGTCTGTACATTTGGTAATCAGCATCTTTTATCCAACCGTTCTGGTCACACAAAACATATACATCTTTGTTATGAGGAGCCCTTAATACCAAACCTACCTTACCATCTTCCAAATAGTTTATACCCTCTTGTAAATACTCTGGTACAGGTTTCTCTTCTGTAGGTTTCTGAACAAACACATTTACAGTATCGGCATATTTATTATCACCTATAGTTCCACCTAAAGCTATCTCATGATTTCCAGCCACTGTAAAAATATAGTTTTCTTGAATAGACAACGCAGACTCTACACTCTTTATCTGAATGCCATCTATGCTTATAGACATATCCATAGCCTTTGAAGCATAGCCTATTATAGATACCTCCTCTCCTAAATCAATAGAAGACCCACTAATAGGTTCAGCTATCTTAACAACAATATCCTCATCGCTGTACAATTTGTACTTAATATCCCCTCCACCTGTAGCCTTCCCCTCTTTAGTGCCTTTGGCATCACGGAACACAAACATAAGATGTGTTGCGGTTTCAGTATCTTTAAGACCATAGTATGCCTTGACTCCGCCTGTTACTACAAGTTTCCAACTTCCATTTTCCATCTTAGTCATCTTATACTTAGCACTATTATCAAGCCAAGTAGATGAATGTTTCCAATCAGATTCAGTTTTACTGTCAGTTGTAAGCACACCTGTATGTGCATAACAATCAGTGGCATCTTTCATACCGCCTGTACCCGATGTAGGGTCAAAAATCACCTCAAAATCTTCTGCATAATCTTGTGTTACAAATACAGGATTTGTGATGATTTGAGAAAAGGCCATACAAGGTATGACCAATCCTAATAGTAAAGAAAGTGATTTTTTCATAGTACAAGGTTTTATTCTTTGATTTGGTTTTTCTGTTTCTTAGTTGCATCATACGATATAGGAACAGCGACAAACAAGGTTGAAACTGTACCTGCTATGACACCAACCATAAGGGCGAATACAAATCCGCGTATAGTCTCACCACCTAACAGGAATATCACAAGCAACACAATGAATGTTGAGAATGATGTGGAGAATGTACGTATCAATGTTGCGTTAACGGCAGAATTGATTGTCTCCATAGCACCCCTTGTAGGATAAAGAGCCTTAACCTCACGCACACGGTCAAACACAACCACGGTATCGTTAATTGAGTAACCTATAATTGTAAGGATAGCGGCAATGAATGATTGGTCTATCTCCATTGAGAACGGCATTATAGAGTAGAATAATGAGTATGTTCCCAATATAATCAGAGTATCGTGAGCAAGAGCCACCACTGCACCCAAGCTGTATGATACATTACGGAAACGTATCAATATGTATAGGAATATACCTATCAATGAGAACAATACAGCAAGAACCGCATCACGTTTAATATCATCTGCAATGGCAGGACCAACCTTTTGTGAACTCTGGACACCAAGGGTTGATAGCTCTGTATCGGTACTCTCAGAAGGAACTCCATCATTTATAACATAGCCCTTGATAAACATATCCTTGGTAACAGCCTCATTTGCAATCATAGGTTGAAGAGCTGTATAAATGATATTCTCAACCTCATCATCAACGTCCTTAGAGTTAGACTCTATCTTGTAGTTGGTGGTTATTCTTACCTGGTCCTCTGTACCAATAGTTATTACAGATACTGAAGCCTCACCAAAACCTTTCTGAAGCAATCCTTCAACCTCCTCTGTATTAACCTTTTGGTCAAACCTTACAACGTAGTTTCTACCACCTGTAAAGTCAATACCGCTGTTAAGTCCGTGGAATACCAACGATACTACACATGCAAGAAGGATACATGATATTACAATATAACCTTTCTTTCTGATTCCTATCCAATTAACACTTACACCCTCAAGAAGTCCCTTTGAAAGAGATGTTGTAAATGTATAGTTAGAAGCCTTACCACTCTCTGCCATCGATGTCCAGATAAGACGAGTGATGAACACTGCGGTAAAGAATGAAGTGATGATACCTATGATAAGAGTGGTAGCAAAACCCTTGATAGGACCTGTACCAAAGTAGAACAGGATTATACCTGTAAGGATTGTGGTTACGTTACTGTCTATGATGGCACTTAAAGCATTCTTGTAACCCTCATTAACAGCTGTCTTATGCTGCTTACCTGCGGCAATCTCCTCTTTAATACGCTCATATATAAGTACATTGGCATCTACAGCCATACCCATTGTAAGAACTATACCTGCTATACCAGGCAGTGTAAGCACAGCCTTGAACGATGCAAGAATACCTACAAGGAAGAATACGTTTATAAGAAGTGCGGCATCTACAATAAGACCCGGAACGCCGCCATACATAAATATCATGTAGAGCATTACCACCAAGAATGCTATCACAAATGACCACATACCCTGAGTTACAGCCTCATGACCAAGAGAAGGTCCTACAACGTCTTCTTGTATAATACGTGACGGAGCAGGCATCTTACCTGATTTAAGTACGTTTGCAAGGTCTTTAGCCTCTTGTGGAGTAAAATTACCCGATATCTCTGACCTACCGCCTGTAATCTCACAGTTAACGTTAGGGAAAGAATATACCATGTTATCAAGTACAATGGCTATGCTTCTGCCAATGTTCTCTTTAGTTAGGCGAGCCCATGTCTTGGCACCTTCGGGATTCATTGTCATACTTACGGTGCAAGCGGCTGTAAACTGGCTCAACTCATCTTTAGCATCAGTAATCACATTACCGCCAAGAGGAGCCTTACCGTCACGGCTTGTTACCTTTATGGCTACAAGTTCATAATACAGACCTTTTTTATCAACAGGCTTCACAGTCCAACGGAAAGCAAGGTCACGAGGCAGAACCTCCTTAACCTGACGCAGTGATAAATATTTGGTTACCGTAGCGGTATCACGTACACTTACTACGCCAATGGCAGGTGTCGGAACCAACTGACCGCCATTAGATGATATACTCATTATACTGAACAGAGGATTCTCTTTTGCAAACTGAGCCATCATCTTAGCTGTATCCTGTGCGGCAACGTTAGATGTTGCAATCTGTGCCATCAATGAATCGCCCTCCACAGCAACAGGAGCCTCAGCCTCAGCAGGTGTCTCATCTACAGCCTCAGCAGACTCTGTAGATGCCAAATAATCTCTTATTACAACATTGGCAGCCTCTAACTGAGGATATATCTCTGTAAGGTTGTATGTCTCCCAAAACTCAAGAGAGGCACTACCTTGCAGAAGTTTACGTACACGCTCAGGCTCTTTTACACCTGGTAACTCTATAAGAATACGTCCGTTAGTCTCAAGACGCTGTATGTTAGGTTGTACAACACCAAAACGGTCTATACGAGTACGCAATACGTTAAATGAGTTATCTACAGTAGCATTAACCTCATCACGCAATACAGACATAACCTCATCGTTGGTACTCTTTACAGAAACCTTATCCTTTAAGTCAAACGTATTGAATATAGTAGATAACTTAGCATCTTTGTCTATCTCCTCAAAAGCCTCTCTAAACAAATCCAAGAAATCCTTTTGGCTCTCTGTCTGACGCTGAATAGCCATCTCCATAGCCTTGTTAAACTGCTCATTCTTGGAGTTACCTGAAAGTGTACGTACTATATCAGGAACAGAAACCTCCAAGATAACGTTCATACCACCTTTAAGGTCAAGACCAAGGTTAAGTTCATTCTCACGACACTCTTTAAGAGTGTAACCAAGCCACACTTTCTCTGTGGCCATAGAGTCAAGATAATGATATTCAACATCCTTGTTCCCACCTGAAACCTCTACTGCCTTGTTATTGTAGTAGGAGGTAACGGCATTGAACGAGAGATAAAACAAACACACTAAAGCCATTGCTATGGCTATGACTCTAACAAATCCTTTGTTCTGCATAATATTGTAAAATTTTTATAATTTCAAGTTTTAGGGTACAAAAATACTCTTTTTTTATTGATTTACCAAATAGTTACATCAAATAATAAGAATGGCATCGCCATAAATACCAAATCTGTATTTCTCTTTTATCGCCTCATGATATGCGTTCATTATGTTCTCATAGCCACCAAATGCCGCTGTCATCATTAACAGTTGAGATTCAGACCCATAAAAATTAGCAATCATAGATGAGACAGCAGTAAACTCGTATGGAGGGAATATAAACTTGTTTGTCCACCCTTCGTACGGTTTAATCATTCCGTTTGTACATACTGCAGTCTCTAAAGCACGCATTACAGAAGTTCCTACAGCACACACTCTGTTTCCTTCTGCCTTAGCACTATTTACTGTCTTTGTAAGTTCTTCTGAAACAAACATTTGCTCAGAATCCATCTTGTATTTTGTAAGGTCCTCCACATCTATCTCCGCAAAATTACCTAATCCGCAATGAAGTGTAATATAAGACGGAACTACACCCTTAATCTGCAAACGCAACATAAGTTCACGGCTAAAATGGAGTCCCGTTGCAGGGGCAACCACCGCACCCTCATTCTTTGCATATATTGTCTGATAGTTTTCTGCATCATCAGGCTCTATATCACGCAATTTTAGAAAATAGTCTGGAAGAGGAGTCTTGCCCAAATCGTACAAATCACGCTTAAAACTCTCATGGTCGCCATCGTATAGGAAGCGCAACGTTCTGCCTCTGGAGGTGGTGTTATCTATAACCTCCGCCACCATTGAGTTATCCTCGCCAAAATAGAGTTTATTGCCAATCCTTATCTTACGGGCAGGGTCAACAAGAACGTCCCAAAGGCGCAAATCGGGGTTCAATTCCCTAAGCAGGAACACCTGAATAAAGGCATTGGTCTTCTCTTTGTTTCCACAGAGTCTGGCTGGGAAAACCTTAGTGTCATTAAATACAAACACATCTCCGTCTGAGAAATAATCAACCACATCCTTAAAAACCCGATGCTCAATTTTGCCCGTATCCTTACTTACAACAAGCAATCTGGCCTCGTCCCTATGCTGAGCAGGCTGCAATGCAATCAACTCTCCAGGAATCTTAATTCTGAATTGTGAAAGTTTAGTCATAAAATATTGTATTATATTATTTTTTTCCCTGTGTGTTCCTGTTTAGTCTTATCATGCAGGGCAAGGTCATCGTCATTCTGCCCGAGCATCTCCTTAAACTGACTGAACGTCATACACTTATCTATACTAATATCTCCTACCCTTGTACGTCTTAACCCTGTAAGGTATGCCCCACTCTCAAGTGCCTTCCCTATATCGCGGGCAAGAGCCCTTATGTATGTGCCCTTGCTACAGGCTACCCTTATCTTTATGTAAGGCATAGAGTAGTCAAGAAGCTCTATCTTCTCTATGGTGATGGTTTTGGGCTTAATCTCTACATCCTCACCGCCTCTTGCATATTTGTAAGCTCTGCGTCCATCTACCTTTACAGCAGAGAACAGTGGCGGAACCTGACTCTGCTCACCCTCAAAACCCTTTAACACACTCTCCACCAACTCTTTTGTTATATGCTCTGTAGGAAATGTCTCAGATACAGGGTGTTCCATATCAAACGACGGAGTCACAGCACCCAAACACAATTCTGCCTCATACTCTTTAGTTCCGGACTGCAACTCTTCTATACGCTTGGTAGCCTTACCCGTGCATACAATCATAACCCCTGTTGCAAGTGGGTCAAGCGTACCTGCATGCCCTACTTTTACCTTTTTTGTACCTGTATATTTAGAAACCGCCCACCTTACACGCCCCACAAGTGTAAAAGAAGTCCAATATAGTGGCTTGTCAATGCACAATATCTCTCCCTCAAGAAAATTAAAAGTTGAAAGTTGACAGTTGAAAGTTGATAAATCAGCATCATACATCATACATCATACATTGTACATGATTGCAACACAGCCTATTATAGCACAGTACACAGCAAACCACACAAGTTTCCCCTTCTTAACAATATAAAGCATTGCCTTGCAAGCCAGACAACCCGATATAAACGCCGCCAAGAAACCAACTATAAGCGACATTGTGGGAATACCTGTTTCAAACTCGCCTTTAAAAATCTTTATACTCTCAAGCAGAGCCTTACCTAAAATAGGGATAATAACCATAAGGAACGAGAACTGAGCCACGCTCTCCTTTTTATTACCAAGAAGAATACCTGTAGCAATGGTACTGCCGGAACGGGAAATACCTGGTAACACAGCCACCGCCTGTGCTATTCCTATTATGAATGCGTCCCAATAAGATATGTTCTCTTTCTGCCTTGGTTTTGCAAAATAAGAAAACGCAAGAAGTGCCGCCGTAACAAGCAGGCAGATACCTACAATAAGCAATTTACTGCCAAAGAAGTCATCAACATAATCTTCAAAAAACATTCCCACTATAAAAACAGGAATCATTGACACACATATCTTGGCGGCATAGTGCTTCTCATAATTCCATTCCGCAACTTTCCAACCATCAGTAGTGAACACACCCTTAAACAGCCATGCAATCTCACTCCAAAGCACCACTAAAGTGCTTAAAACAGTAGCCACATGTACCGTTACTTCAAACATCAGGTTATCATCACCCGATATACCAAGCAGCGTATGACCTATCTCCAAATGTCCGCTGCTACTTACAGGAAGATACTCTGTAAGCCCTTGTATAATACCTAAAATCAGTGCTTGAATCGTGGACATAGGATAGAGAATATAACAGATATAAAACCTATAAAAATAATTATCGGAGCCACTATTATTCTGCGGTCAGAGAATATATCGGGCTCAAAATTGGCCTCACTGTCAGGACCTATATACATAACTATAAGCCCAATTACTATAATAAGCAGGCTTGCCGCTATCATATACAGATTAAATGCAGGCAAGCGTTTCTGCAAATCAGAATCTTGTTTTTTACTAATCTCTTTCATACATCATACATCATACATCATACATTATATGTAATATAGCTCATTTACATTCAGCTTCAGATATCGGGTAACAGAAATATAAGTAGCAATTATGGTTATTATTATACCCGATGCTATCATAACCAGGAACGATACCAGCAATGTGTGCAGAATTTCAGTGGTTAGGAACGATGAAATCTCTGATTGAGCCCAAAACAGTATGGCAGACATCATACCCATTGCTATTACAGCAGCCACCAAACCTGTCACCACCCCTTCTGCAAGGAACGGTCTGCGTATAAATGAACTGGTGGCACCCACAAGTTTCATAGTGTGGATAAGAAATCTTTTGGCATACACCGTAAGACGCACTGTATTACCTATTAGGGCATACGATATAAGAATAAGCAGCACTGCAAACACAGAAAGCACAGCGGAAACCCTTTTAACATTCTTATTTACCGCATCTACAAGAACCTCTTGATAAATAACGTCCTTAACCTCTGGCATACGTCTGAGCTGTGCCTCTATTTGGGCTATACTGTCTGTATTGGCATAATCAGAGAATAGTTTCATCTCTATGGAGCCAAGCAGCGGATTAAACCCAAGAAACTCTACAGGGTCTTGACCTAACTCTTCCGCCAACTCTTTTGAAGCGGTCTCCTTATCTATGTATTCAGTTGATTTACAGTATAATTCAGCATCAAGTGTCTTTTGCAGTTTCTGCACATCGGCAGCTTTAACATCTTCTTTAAGAACGACAGACATGGTTATATTCTCCCTAACCGCTACAGAGAGGTCACTGGATAGCAATAACAAAGCGGTAGTTATTCCTACCAGCAAAATAACAAGTGATATACTGATTACAGATGTCACCCTTGAATTAAACAAATGAACTTTTTTCTGAGACATTTTATACCTTGTTTTTCTTTTTTCTAAAAATTTTTGCAAAGATAATACCACAAAAAGCCAAAGTCAAGAAAACAGAGGAAATAATTGATAAAATTTTTCCCGTTTTATAAGATGACGGCTCAAATTTAAATGTAATATTGTAATTTCCAGGCTCTAAATTCATTGCCCTAAGCAGGTAATCCGCCCTAAAGAAAGGCACCTCCTTATCGCCTATGTAGGCTTTCCAACCTGTATAATAGAAAATTTCTGAGAATACAGCAAGTTGTTTACTACCCGATGAGAAAGAGTACACAAGTTTATTAGGCTCATACGATATAAGTGTTATCTCAGCATCGGAGGTATCAAATACAGAATCAGTTATATTTTCTGCCAATGCCTTATCCACCAACACAGTAGATTGCAGATTCACCGCATCAAGCATATTTATCTCATCATCGGGTGTATCAACCAACTTAACATTATCCACAAGCCAGGCATTCCCATAGGCGTGCTTATTAAGCACAGGCAATGATGCACTTGAAATTATTATATACTTGGTATTTAGCATATTAAGTATAGGAGTGGCATTAAGGGCTTTATCAAGGTCAGCCTCTGTACGCATATTCCTGAAACCCGATGTCAGATTCTTAATCTCAGGAGCCAGCTGTAACTCTATAAGTTCCTGATACCTACGCATCTTAACTGCACTGTAACCGCCCACTGTCTTGTGGAAATAAGAAGGTTGAGAGCTATTGAATATATCAACCGTCAAATCCAGCACCCTATAAGAGAGCGTATTGTCAGTAAGAATCGCCCTATCTGCGAATGATGGGGTAAACGGAGTCTCCACTGCCTTATTCTCAACAAAATTACTGCTGTTAAGGTAATCTTTTGCAATAGGAATCATATCCACGGCAAATAAAACTACAAGAACTATAGTTGTCCATAACGTCTTAACCTTTCCGCTTAAATGGGCATATAGAACAACTGCCGTAAGAACTATAAATAAGAATGAACGCCACGCACCTGCCTGTAGCAAATCCATACGGTCTGCCGGCAATGTCTCCTTTAGAAATGCGTAGGTGCCTGTAAACTGTGCATCAGCTGGCGATACAAACGTACCTGCCAACGTTGGAATCAGTGCAAACAGCAGACACAAGCCACCTGAAATACACAGTGATATGGTAACAGACTTCCTTTTGGTTTTTTTATCAATAGTGGTGGAGAACATCTCCTTTAGGGCAAGCATAGCCATAATGCACATTGCAAGGCATGTTATGGTAAGAGTCATGGATACCGTACGGAACTTATTGTACATAGGCACATAGTCTATAAAGAAGTCTGTAACAGGCATAAAGTTTCTACCCCACGATAGAACCAAGCCTAACAACGCCGCGGCAAGCAGCCACCATTTATGCCTTGACGGAACTATACACAGTCCCACTATAAATAGGAAACACACTATAGCACCCACATAAACAGGACCTGCTGTAAACGGTTGGTCTCCCCAATACAGAGGCAGGTTAAACGTGTACATGAATTCAGCCAGATTCTTTGGAATAAAAGAGTTTGGGTTATTCTGCATAATGCGGTCTATACGCTCTTTTTCTGCCAAGGTAAGCTCTTTTTGAGCCTTTTTAAGCCCTGTAAGCTCCCCTATAGTCTCCGCTGTTTTGGAATCCTGGTCAAGTGTGCCTACAGAAGCACCACCCTTAAAATCGGGTATAAGAAGAGTGAAAGACTCCCCTATTCCGTAACTCCATTGTGTTATATAATCCTTATCAAGCCCATTACTATCGCCACCATTTACTGTGAGTCCGTTACTGTCGCCGCGCATCGTGGCTTTTACATACTCTTGGGTTGTAAGTATCCTTGTGGCGTTAAGACCTACTGCTACTACCGCCCCAATAATCAGGCACCCCAATGCCTTCGCAAAATCGGGTAAAGTCTTCTCCTTAATTGCAAAAATAAGTTCAGAAACACCATAACATATAACCATAAACAGTGTATAGTATATAATCTGAACATGGTTTGCATAGAGTCCCAAACCAAGAAACAATGCCAGCATAGACGCACCTATCAGACGGTTACGCCTTGTACGCTCCTTAAACGCATAATATATGGATGCTATTATAGGTGCCATATAGGCTATGGCAACAGCCTTGGTATTATGCCCCGCCACTATAATGATAAGGTTATACGTTCCAAAAGCAAACGCTATGGCACCACCTATAGACAGGTACGGATTCACCCCAAACGCTATAAGCAGAATATAGAAACCTATAAGATAGAGGAACACCCTATACGTAGGACCGGGCAATACTCTAAGAACATTATCTATATATTTGGCAACCGAAGCGGGCTCCTCCATACTTATTTGGTATGTAGGCATGCCACCAAACATGGCATCAGTCCATAGTGTAGGCTCGCTGTGAGTCTTATTGTACTCCACCGCCTCATGGCTCATACCTAAAAAGCTCTGAATATCCGAACCAAATATGGTTTTACCCTGAAATACGGGATACAAATAGGCAAAAGTAATTATCAGAAATACTACAACTGCAACGATGTGGGGTACAAATTTTTTCATAATGCAAAATTTTGGGGTTACAAAGTTACAATTTTTTTGCAGAATCCTAAAAAACTGATTAACTTTGCACCACTTTTTACAAAAAATTCCATAAAGGCGGGGTTTAGCGCAGTTGGTAGCGCGCTACGTTCGGGACGTAGAGGTCGCAAGTTCGAATCTTGTAACCCCGACAAGAGGGAAAGCAAAAGAGAATGCAAATAAAATTTGCATTCTCTTTTTTGTTTACACTGAGCGTTGTGAGCTTGCTCACATAAGCGGAAGTGTGAACATAAAAGAGCACCACACGCTTGTGTGGTGCTCTTTTGTTTTCTCTCTTTAGCCAGCCCACGGCAGTGTATCAAGATCACGGAGCGAATGCGACGTAATCTTGTTTCTACCTCTTCCCCTTAAACATCAGCAGTCTTAGTGAACCTATGTAGTTAAAGTAGTTTATAATCCAGTCAAATAGAACAATAATTTTGTTCTTTACACCTAAAATGGAGCGAAGGTGAATGACCATCCACATACCCCATGCTATAAAGCCACTAAAATGCATTCCACCTATGTCAGCCACAGCCTTGTTTCTGCCAATGGTTGCCATTGAGCCAAGATTAACATACTTGAACGTCTTTCTCTCCTTGCCTTTAGCCACAGCATTCAGATTCTTGGCAATAAGTTTTGCCTGCTGCATTGCAACCTGAGCCATCTGCGGATGTCCGTTTGGATAAGCATCTTCAGTGGTAACGGCTATATCGCCAGCGGCAAATACGGAATCCATACCCGACACCTCCATATATTGGTTGCACATAATTCTACCGCCCTTGCCTATGCTTGTTTCCGGCACACCGTCCAATGTTACGGCAATAACACCGCTGACCCATATCAGAATCCTTGCCTTAATGGTGGAGCCGTCATCCATAATTACGCTGTGGGTCTTTTCATCATAATCAACCACACGCTTGCCTGCTATAATCTCCACACCCATCTTTTCCAAATCTCTGCGTGCACATTTAGATGCCTGTTCAGACATCGATGCCAAAATAGAGGAACTGATTAAGTAAATATGGATTTTTTCAATATCAATGGTCTTGAAGTTCTTTGGAAGCACGTAACGGCGCATTTCACTAAGAAGCCCAGATATCTCCACGCCTGTGGCACCGCCACCTACAACCACAAAATTGTAGTAACTGTCCTTATTCTCATCAGTTGCCGTAAGAGATGCCTCAATGTTCTCTATCATTCTGTTTCTGATGAGTATGGACTCCTCAACACTCTTCATAGGAAGCCCCACCTTCTCAATGTTTTTATTACCACGGAAATTGGTTGTGGCACCTGCACATATAACAAGGTAGTCATAACTCAATGTACCAAGACCTGTCTTAATGGTCTTTTTCTGAGAATCAACACTCAGCACTTTTGTCAAGCGGAAATGAAAATCCTTTTTCTTATGGAAAAGCCTTCTGAATGGGAAACATATAGAGGCGGCTTCCAAACCCGATGAGGTTACCTGATAAATAAGGGGCTGGAACTGATGATAATTGTTCTGGTCTATCAGAACGGTTTGATACAGATTCTCATCTATGTTGTTTATAAAGGTTATGCCAGCAAAACCGCCACCAATAACCACAACTCTCTTTTTATCTGTTTCAGGAATTGAAAGGTTCATAAATAGACACGTAATTTATTTTATTATCATTATTATTAATTTCCGTTTGACAATGCAAAATTACAAAAAAATTATTACATTTGCAGCGCAAATAAAAAAGCGGGATGTAGCTCAGCCCGGTTAGAGTACGCGTCTGGGGGGCGCGTGGTCGCTGGTTCGAATCCAGTCATCCCGACAAAACAAAAAAGAGTTTCCACTGAAAGGTGGAAACTCTTTTGTTTTGATGGGGTGCGTCAAGAGTTTACTCTTGAAAGCACACAAGCAAAACAAAAGTAAGTTACTGAGCGATAGCGAAGTAACTCTTTTTTGTTTTACAGCCTACCCACGGTAGTGAGTCTGGTTCAGGCTATGCCTGCCTTTTTGTCGTGACTCGGCATAATCCAAGTAAACTTGGCTTCTGCTCTCGCTACTCCAAAAATTCACCGAACCGTAAGGTGAGGTAATCCAGTCAAGTGAATGAGAAGATTGACAGAATATCTGCTGATAGAAATTGTTCCACGGAGATGGCATCGCCGCTAACAACAATGGTTGTACAATCCTTAACCCTCTTTTTAAGTTCATGCAAACCTGCATTATCTTGTCTTCTGCCACTCTTTATATAAAATTCTCAATTATCATACAAAAAATTCTCAATATTATGTCTAAAAATTCTCAATATTACGTCTAAACTGCACAAAAACAACAAAAGTCAAGAGATTTTGTTGTCTCTTGACTTTCATACATCATACATCATACATCAATCTCACTCCCACCCGTCAAAAATATCCTCGCCGTAGAAATTGTTCTCATCTTTAGAGTGGATGGGGTACCAGATTTGGGCAAAGAATGGGTTGTTTTTTGCTATCTTATCATAATCCCAAGGGGCTGGTGTACATTCAGGACACCAATGACCACCAAGCAGAACAAGTGCAGGCGATGCCTCAAAAGTGTGACCCTCTGCACATTGCCATTTTAATTTTGTAGCCATATCGCCCTTAATCATAGTTTTAGAGAGACATTTGCCACCACGGAACGCCGCAGCCTCCTGCATATCCTTTATGTCAAGTTCTGATACAGGCTTGGTCTCATCATAGCCGTGCTTAATATCTACCACAGGAGTCTCTGACGGACGGCTTAAATCCTGCTCTTTCCAAGGCTTGATAGCCTTATACGCCTCCAATGAGCCGTAGTAAGCCGCTATACGTTGCTTTTCGTTATTCTTAATCCAATACTGAGTACCCCATTTTTTCTTATAAGCCATAGGCTTCATTGCAAGTTTAATAATAAATGCAGGGCATATCTTAGCAAGAGAGTAGAACCAAGGTAGTTGCTTTCCCATCTGTTTAAAATACTCATCTACAGGCACATTGGCACGGAAATGCAGGTAATTCTCCAACTTATCGCTATCCTGATACCATTGTCCGTGGAAATTGCGAAGCACAAACCATTGAGGCTCAAAAATTTTCTCTGGCTTAGGGCAAGATATTGTATCTAATAACTTGCATTCAAACTCATAGTTGGTAAGGCGATACTCTTTACCAGAGCCTATGTTGTAAAAATTGTTCCAGAACTCATCAGGCACGTTATCCTCAACCACATTGGCAAGCAATCTACCCGAATCCTCCACTGTAGCCCACTCAAGCACGCCTCTTAATGGCACATGGAACATAATAGGGTCATAATGGCTTAGTATGCCTGGGTGCAGAATACCCGATTGACGCAAACTTACCCAATTCTTTATACCCGATTCCACTATAGCCTTCTCAGCCCTTGTCTTGGATATGGCGTAATGGTCATATACACTTATGCAGATAGGGTCACCTGTTCTGCCCCAATGTATAGGCTCACTACGGTCTGATGTCTGAGCCACAGTGCCTATATACACCACCTTAATATCATCCTTGTTAGGCTGTGCAAGAACCGCTTTGGCTATATTCTCCGCCGCACCCACATTTGTTTTGATAGTTCTCTTAGGAAAATAGTCTGCTGCCGGCGATACCATACCACCCACGTGCAGTACGTAATCTGCACCTGTAACGCCCTTTAGCACATCATCGTAGTTAAGAAGATTACCCCAAACCACCTTAAAGCCATCCATTGCCATATATGGAGCAAGTTTCTTTCTGTTAACCTTGCTGTCACGTGCAAGAGCCACTATATTAAAGCGGTCAAGTTTCTTTGTCAACTCCTTGAGCCCGGCGGAACCCATAACTCCGGTAACACCGGTAATAAAGACTGTCTTTTTCATTTCTCAACAGGTGATGTTTCAATAGGTGATGTTTCTTTAATTTTACGTTCTCTTGAATAGAATACCTTTGACAGAGCCAATGCCAACACTGCAGCACCAATAAGCACCCAATTATAGTATTCAAGCAGACCAAAGCCCTCCGGTGCAACAAATATATAGGTGGTAACAACCATTGTCATAAACATGGCAGGCAACAACGCCACGTAGTGCCAATAACCCTTAGTCCTGTAAAGGAATGCCGCTATTGCCCATAGAGTAAACGTTGCAAGTGTCTGGTTTGCCCAAGCAAAATAACGCCAAATAGTTTCAAACCCGTCCTTATCGCTTAGGCTGTACATTAAAATGCCAAATGCCACCAAGAACATAGGCACACAAATAAACAGACGGTTTCTTATTTTACCCTGTTTAAGGTGTATTCTATCCGCCACTATAAGACGTGCTGAACGGAAAGCGGTATCACCCGATGTTATAGGACATACAATCACACCTACGATTGCCAAAAGTCCGCCAATTCTACCCAACCAGGTTTTTGACATAAAATCTACAATATATCCTGCCGAATAGCCATTGCCTGCGGCATCAGCATATCCGTTCTCCTGATAGAATGTAATGGCTGCGGCAGCCCATATAATGGCTACAATACCCTCTGTAATCATAGCCCCGTAGAACACAGCACGTCCCTGACGCTCATTGGTTACGCATCGGGCTATAATAGGAGACTGCGTGGCATGGAATCCAGATACGGCTCCGCACGCAATACTTACAAACAAGATTGGGAAAATAGGCTCCTCCTTATCAGGGTTAAGATTCTTGATGCCGTCAAAAATCTCAGGTATGGCTGGCTGGTGTACATAAAGTGCAATCATAATACCTACAGCCATAAACAGCAGAATGGCGGCAAACAGCGGATAAATTTTACCTATAATCTTATCAATAGGTACTGACGATGCCAAAATATAATAGGCGAATATGGCTATAATCCATATAATCATTCCTGTTTTCTTATCTGCCCCGATACTTGGGAAAATGCCTGTAAGCAGTTCTGCAGGGGTGTATATATACACAACACCAACAAGCAGCAACAGCAGAATGGAGAATCCCACAGAGAAATACTGCATGCCGTTACCCAAGAACTGCCCTATAATTTCTGGAAGACTTCTTCCGTTTCTGCGGATAGAGAGCATACCAACCATAAAATCATGCACCGCACCTATGAATATACAACCAAAAACTATCCACAGATATGCCGAAACTCCAAATCTGGCTCCCATTATGGCACCAAATATAGGTCCTGTACCTGCAATGTTAAGGAACTGAATCATATATGCCTTCCATGCAGGCATTGGCACAAAATCCACCCCATCGGGGTGTTTTATGGCAGGCGTAGGTCTATTTTCATCTATGCCAAACAGCTTGGTCATCAACTTTCCGTAGGTAAGATATCCCACGACAAGCAGAAGTAATGCCATTGTAAATGTTATCATAATAGTTGACAGTGGAAATTTTTCTGGGTGCAAAGTTATAACATTTTGGTTAGAAATGAGTAATTTTGCAGAAAATTAATGTTATAGTTTATGCAAAACTTACCGCAACTTATTCAAGACCTGTTTCTGATACTGCTTTGTGCGGCACTAATGTCAATAATTTTCAAGAAATTAAAGCAGCCTGTAGTATTGGGGTACATAATGGCAGGATTTCTTGCAGGACCATATATGCCGTTCACATCTACCATTGTGGATATGGCATCTATAAAAACCTGGGCAGATATAGGTGTTATATTCCTTATGTTTGGGTTAGGTCTTGAGTTCAGTTTCAAGAAACTGCTGAAAATAGGCACAGCTCCAGTGGTGGCTGTAATAACAATGCTGCTGTGTATGCTTGGTCTGGGATTGCTGGTGGCTCACGGATTCGGGTGGAGTAAGATGGACGGACTCTATTTAGGAGGTATGATGGCTATAGCATCTACAAGCATCATAGTAAAATCTTTTGAAGAACTTGGCGTAAAGCAGGAGAAATTCACCACTACGGTATTTGGCATACTTATATTGGAGGATATAATAGCCATTATATTGATGTTGCTATTCGGAACTCTTGGTAAAGGTGGAAGCGTAGATGGCGAAGTGCTTATTATGAGCCTTGTAAGTATGGCTTTTTACCTTGTGCTATGGTTTATTTTAGGTATATATCTGATACCACTGTTGCTTAAAAAGAGCAAGAAATTCCTAAATAACGAGACTCTGCTTATTATAAGCCTTGCTTTATGCTTTATGATGGTGGTGGCGGCTTCGGCTGCAGGTTTCTCTGCCGCATTTGGAGCATTTGTAATGGGTTCCATTCTTGCAGAAACCACAGAAGGTGAGCATATAGAGCATATAACCACACCTATAAAAAATCTGTTTGGTGCCATATTCTTTGTATCGGTAGGTATGATGATAGACCCGTCAATAATTGTCAAGTATTGGGGTTCTATTCTTACAATAACCGCTGTGGTGCTTATTTTAGGTAGCTTTTTAGATACATTTGCCTGTATGCTTGGCGGTGTAAACTTTAAGGAGGCTATAAGGTGCGGTTTCTCACTTGCCCAAGTTGGTGAGTTTGCATTTATCATTGCATCGCTTGGTGTAAGTTTAGGTGCCATAGAGCCTTGTCTCTACCCGATTATAGTGTCGGTATCAGTAATAACCACCTTTACATCGCCGTATATGATTAAGGCATCGGGTCCTATAGCGGAAAAACTTGAGCCACTGCTACCAGAGAAACTAAGGCGTGAGAACCGCAGAAACGCAAACGCCTCAGACACACATATAATAAGCAAACCTTGGATGAACATTCTTAAGCAGTCTGCGGTTATAATTCTTATTTACGCGGTACTTTGTGCCACCGTAATAGCACTTTGTGATGAGGTTGTATATCCTCAACTTCTTGTACTACTTGATGATTGCCTGCCAGACACATTCTTAAAATATGCCACCATCAATGAGATTGCAAAATTTGTTACAGTGCTGATTGCAATGTTAGGATTGCTTCTGTTTATACGCCCCCTGCTTACAAAAGGGTTGTTTGATGATAAGTTCTGGGCTTTATGGCACAATAAGCAGTTTAACCGTGCTCCGCTTATATTTATCATAGGGTTAAGAGGCTTGGTGGCGGTAATTATGGTGACCACCGCTGTTGATGTAATTTATCACTCACCAATAGCCGCTTTAGTGGGGCTTGTAGTGTTTGCAATTCTGTATTGGGTTCTATTAAGGCAGATTAAAAAGGGGCAGAGCCACATGGAGTCTGTGTTTAAAGAGAACTATAACTCTAAAGAGATGGCTGCCAAAGCAGACAGACCCACCTATGAGGGCGATTTGCTTAGCAAAGATGTACACCTTAGTGAGATTAAAATACCCGTAAACTCTGTATGGTGCGGTAAAACCATAAAAGAAGCTGATTGGGGCAGAACATACCATATAAACATAGCATCAATACTACGTAATAGTGGACGTATAAACATTCCGTCTCCAGATGCGGTTATATTCCCTAATGATAGAGTTCAGCTTCTTGGCAGCGATGAGAATCTAAAGAAATTTGCAACAGACCTGAGCAGTGACTCTAACAAGGTTAAAGTGGAAGCCAACACCCCCGATAGTGAGATGCAACTGCTTAGGATTGCAGTTCCAGAGAACTCTGTGATTATAGGCAAAAAGATATTTGATATTGGTATCCGCGATGATTTCCATTGTATGATAGCGGGCATTGACCGTGGCGATGACAATCTTATAAAGCCATCACCCGATGTAGTGTTCTGCGGTGGCGATATAGTGTGGATTGTAGGAGAATCTAAAAACATAAGGAATCTTCAACAACATGCCAATGAGTTAAGCTAAGAAGATAAGAGCGTATGATACACATAGTTAAATATTTTCCAGACCTTAGTAGTGAGCAGTTGCAGAAATTTGCGGCACTTGAGGATTTGTATAACGATTGGAACACTAAAATAAATGTTATATCACGCAAGGATATAGAGAACCTCTATCTGCACCACGTGCTTCACAGCCTTGCCATAGCAAAAATACTGAAATTCCAACCATCTACCACTATAGTGGATATAGGCACAGGTGGCGGATTCCCTGGTATTCCGCTTGCCATTATGTTTCCTGAATGCAAGTTCACACTTGTGGATTCCGTAGGCAAGAAAATTAAAGTGGCTACCGCTGTGGCTACAGAGTTAAAACTTGATAATGCGCGGTTTATAAATGACCGTATGGAGAACATAAAGGATAAGTTTGATTTTGCGGTAAGCCGTGCCGCCATGAGCCTTGAGTTGCTTGTAAAGGTTAGCCGTAAAAATATATCAAAGCAGAGTGCAAACGCCCTGCCAAATGGCATTATCTGCCTAAAAGGCGGCGAACTTGAAGATGAAGTAAAGCCCTACCGCAATGTAGCCACACTCTACAATATATCAGAGTTCTTTAAAGAAGATTATTTCAGCACAAAAAAAGGGGTGTATTTACCAATTAAATAAGGGATTATTCTCTTTCTCAAATCCAATATTCGTAGTTCCCCCATGTCCTGTATATACAGTGGTGTCATCGGGTAAGGTGAATAATTTAGATTTTATAGAGTCTATAATGGCAGAATAATTGCCACCGTCAAGGTCTGTACGCCCTATGCCACACTGAAACAGGGTATCACCGCAGAACACGCACTTATCTTTAGGGGAATAGAAAGCCAATCCGCCTGGGCTATGACCCGGAACCTCAAGCACATGCAACTCAATAGAACCCTCTGTTATAATATCGCCGTCTCTCAAATAACCTTTAAGTTTCTGTGGCTCAACGCCATCTCTAAACCCAAACATCTGTGCGTGGTGCTTCATTAAGGCAAGCAGGAACTCATCTCTCTCTGATGCCTCTGGAAGCACACCAAACGTATCTGCTAAGAACTTGTTGCCAAAGCAGTGGTCAAGGTGTAAATGGGTGTTAATCACCCTCTTTAAAGAGAGACCTTGCTCCTTTATATAGTTTTCAAGAGTAAGTTTCTCCCTACCGTAGAGGCAGCCTGCATCTATTACTATACACGCCTTACTCTGCTCATCTATAAGCAGATAGGTATTCTCCTCTATCGGGTTAAAAACAAAGGTCTTAACCTGCATAACTTAATCATCTATATCTAATTCAATAATATTGCCCTTCAAATCAAATTTAGCCTCTATCATATTGCTTAATTTAATCTCAATATCACGGCTATCCTTATCTATCTTTACAATAGATGCACCAGGGTAACTTTGTGATACCCAAGCCTTTATATTAGCAGGTATAATAACATCGGGTACTGCCACTGTACGTCCCTCAAACTCTTTCCAAGCTCCTTTAGATGTAAAAGATACCTTATCTCCTGTTGTAAACATAACCTCGTATGGAGCATCATCAAACCACTCTGTATCTTTGGTAACTATTGGTGTCTGGAATGCAGGATTGGCACTTGCAGGAAAATATTGTTGTACAAAACTTTGAGCAGCCTTAGGTAGCTCAGTAAACGCTATTGGCCTATTGTCAGCATAATTCACACCACACCCTAAAATAAGAGCAACAAAAATTAAAAAATTCTTTTTCATAACAGTAAATTTTTAATTATATGGCAAAGATACTATTAAATAAGGAAAAAACAAACTCAAAATTTAATTTTCTAAAATATTATCTGGTGATATTGAGGAAACCTCTTTAGGTATGGGCTTTTTAGAGGTTACACCTAAGCTAAGCAGGCTCTGAACTCTGTTAGAAAGGTTGCCTTTGCCGTCTTTAAGCTGTCCTAAACCCTCCTCGTAAGCCTTTCTGCCAGCCTCCAACTTTTCACCTAATTTTACATAGTTCTCTGCAAAACCCACATATTTTTCATAGACACCCTCGGCAGCCTTTAGTATGGCGGTGTAGTTCTCCTCTTGCCTTGTATTCTGCCAAGTTTTAAGTATTAACTCCAACACAAGCATAAGGTTTGTAGGGTTTATTATAAGCACACCTTTTTTATATGCCTTGGTTCCCAACTGCGGGTCTTTGTTCATTGCTAAAATGTAGCTGCCCTCGTTAGGTACGAACATAAGCACAATGGGTATAGCGTTGTCAATCTCTTTTCTGTAATCCTTACCCGATAACTCTGTAACGTGTTTCCAAAGCGAATCGTAGTTATCTTTTACTGCCTGCTTGCGTTCTTCCTCACTCTCTGCACCCACATAGTCTGTATAGGCGGTAAGCGATACTTTTGAGTCTATTATTATGGACGTACCGTCTGCCGCACGCACTATTACATCGGGGCGTAAATCCTGACCGTCCTCACCCTTTACGCTCTTTTGGAAGAAATACTCTATACCCTCTCTTAAACCACTGTCAGACAATATATTGGTAAGTACCTGCTCTCCCCAATCACCTTGCACCTTGCCCCTGTTTTTAAGAGCCTCAGCCAAATCTTTAGTGGTCTTATCACGCTGCTGGTCATGCTCAAACACTGTGCGGATAGACTCGTGCAATGCCGCAGTGCTTTTATCTTGATTCTCCTTGGTTTTATTTACAAGCTCACGCAGCTCACCCAACTCTTTTTGAAGGGGCTGCACCACATGGTTCATCTGCTCTGCATTGGCTTGCTTAAACTGCTCTGTACGCACCTTTAACTCCTGCTCAAACTGCGATTTCATCTGCTCTTTGGCAAGTGTCAGTTCACTCTTAAACAACTCCTCTTTTGCCTGTATAGCAACTTTCCCCGACTCCAACTGTGTGTTAAGTTCCGCCTTCTCTGCATTAAGCCTCACACACTCCTTGTTTTGGCGTACATATACTATTATACCCGATAGCAACGCACCCACTATAAAAGATAACACTACGTATAAAACCATATCAATATTAGAATTTTATTATAATCACAAAAAATGACTGATAATTTAATAAATATCAGTCATTTCTGTACCCGAGGCGGGACTTGAACCCGCACAGCCGTAATGGCCAAAGGATTTTAAGTCCTTCGTGTCTACCATTCCACCACTCGGGCATCAACTGTAAAAGTTGGTGCAAAGATAGTGCAAACCGAACACAAAACCAAAAAAATCAATAATTTTTTTTGTAGTACTCCGATTCGTAGAAACTTTGGGCGGCAAGGCATAGTTCTGAGTACCATGCTGAACCAAAGGCGGCTATAAGCGGCTCACGCAAGAATTTATATACTGGCACTTTAAGACGTTTGCCATTCTCACAGGCACACTTGCAGATATTCCACTGATGATACTCCACAGCGGTAAATTTTTTATGCTTTTTAACCCTTACAGGATAAAGATAACACGATATAGGCTTGCGTATAGCACACTTACCCGCAAGATAAGCGGTTTCTAACGCACACTGCCACACGCCATCTTTCTTATAGGCAAAAACACACTCTTTAGATGGTGATAGTGAGGTAAGATGCTCCCCATCGGGGTCTGTATACACAACACCTTGATTTTTTATAACCTCTTTAGCCTCAGCAGAAATCATGGATTCTACGGCTGGCACAGCAGACTCTATAAGGGAAATTTCAGAATCACTTACAGGTGCACCACCGTCACCCTCTTTGCAACAATCGCCGTGACACTGTGCTATATCACAAACAAACTGCTCTGAGAACAAAGCGGAACTTATAAGGGTGTCGCCAATCTCTATCATAATATTATATGGTGTTACCATATATCCACATCATCGTAGTAATCATTACTGTTACTCTGTTTGGTATAATAGGTCTTAGAAAATCTGATAGGTGCCACGTATGCACTCTTTACCCGATATC
This sequence comes from Paludibacteraceae bacterium, assembly GCA_024405815.1. GTDB lineage: Bacteria > Bacteroidota > Bacteroidia > Bacteroidales > Paludibacteraceae > Enterocola. The sequence continues at coordinate 25,825 of JAKSNX010000006.1, forward strand.
CATCTATAGTAGCGGCACGGAAAGCAGGCAAACTCTCCATAACACGCAGAGCCTCTGCATCTTGCTCATCTGTAAGAGATTGCAGAATTTTAAATCTGCCAGGCTTACCGCACCTGTCAATTACAAACTCCACTATAACCTCTCCTGTAACAAGCAGAGGCTCTCCATTCTTATCATACTCACCGCTATACACCTCTTGAATCTCTGTATTACGGCTAAGATAGAGACTTAATTCCAAATCGCCGCCTGGAAACTGAGCATCAACCAAATCCTTAGGATAGGCACTGTATGTTGCCCCATAGATGGGAGACTCCTCATCATCTACGCAATCCTTACCATAAATGCCGGCATACATCATATAGTTTACCGCACATAATTCAGCCGGAACCAATAATAGTAATAATAGTAATTTTTTCATTTTGTTAAACTTGTTTAGATGTAAAGTAAGAGGCAAGGCAGCCAAGCCCCATAACCGTTGCAAATATAATTAAAATATCTGTAAAACAAACTTTTACAGGATAGGCATTTACTATATATGTACCACCTGACCCCATAGTTATAAACTCAAATTTGTATTGCAACCAGCACAAAACAAGTCCCATAACAATACCTGCCAAAACACCTATAAGAGATGTAATACAACCATCGTAGAAAAACACACGGAAAATTCCACGCCCATCTAATCCTAAATGTGAGAGTGTCTGAATATCATCTTTTTTCTCTATAATAAGCATTGATAATGAGCCTATTATGTTAAACGCCGCAATCATCAGTATAAAAGACAGTATAAGGTATGTAATCCACTTCTCCACCTCCATCATACGGTAAAAATCCTTCTGCTGGGCATAGCGGTCAAGCACCTGAAAATCAGAGCCTAACTCCGTTTGCACTCTCTTTATGAATTTACGTTCATCGGCTTTTTTCTTTAACTTAATATCTGCCGATGTAACCTCTGACTCATACTCAAAAAGTTCACGTGCTTGGGCTATTGGAATAATTACCAATGAGTTATCATATTTTTCCTGCCTTACCATAAAACTACCCGATGGAAACGCCGTTATCTCATTAAAAGAGTGGTCGGGGCGTATTATTGAGATATTACCCTCACGTTTAGGTGCATAAAGGTGAATAGGGTCAACTATATATACGCCACTACCTATGTTTCCTGCAAGTCCTGCACCAAATACAGCCTTGCAGAAATTACCCTCGTGCAGAGAGAACTCTCCCTGAACCATTATGGCGGCGATATTTGTAAGTGTACCGTAATTATCCTCCACACCCTTAACCCGTACTGGCAGCTGCTTATCCCTAAATTTAAGAAGTGCATTCTCCTCTATAATATAGCTTAGGCACTCAACCTCAGGCATGCCCTTTATAGATTCAAGTGCCTGTGGGTCAAAACTCTTGTTAACAGTTGACTCTATCCTAATCTGTGGGTCAAAATTACTAAACAACCCCTCTATAACACCCTGGAATCCATTATATACCGATAGTACACACACCAGTGCCATAGTTCCCACCGCCACTCCGCACACAGAAATTATAGACACAATGTTTATGGCACTGTGGCTCTTCTTTGAAAAAAGATAACGAGATGCTATTTTAAGAGAAATGTTCATTATATTTCGTAATGTAAGAAAAATTCATACATCATACATCATACATCATACATTACTATGTAATAGTTTATCAATATTATCAATATAATCCAGTGAATCGTCCTTATAAAATGTAAGGGTTGGCACGGTACGCAGTTGGAATCTGGTGCGTGCCGCCAAATCGTGGCGTATGTTAACCGTCTTTGAATTTATAAAATCAAGCAATTCCTGCGATTTCTCTGATGGGAATATGCTTAAATACGCCCTTGCCACACTAAGGTCAGGGCTTATTCTTACTATGGTTACAGATACTATGGTGCCAGGCATCTGACGTGTCATTCCCAAAAAAATGGAGCTTAGCTCCTTTTGGATAAGTCTTGCAATTTTGTTTTGTCTTGTTGTTTCCATAATGTTTACATCGGGTTAAGTGGCAAATTTATCTTACCCTCATAATGGTAAGCCCGTCACGCAGCGGTAATATAAATCTGTCAACTCTCTCATCTTTTGCTATAAAATCGTTAAAGGCAATAAGCCCTTTTGTCTGATAATCGTTATTCTCAGGTGTCTCTGTAACCTTACCTGCCCACAAGGTATTATCGGCAAGTATAAAACCACCCTTTCTCACCTTTGGTAGAACGCACTCAAAATACTCTATATAATCACGCTTATTTCCGTCTATAAACACAAGGTCAAAAACCTCATCTATATCGGGTATAAGTTTTACGGCATCGCCTATCCTGAAATCTATTTTTTCAGCATACGGGCTCTGTGCAATGTACTCTCTTGCCATATCCTCTATCTCATCATCAATGTCTAACGTAATAATTTTGCCGTTATCGGCAAGCCCCTCTGCCAGACACATGGCAGAGTAGCCTACGTATGTACCTATCTCCAATATGCGGCGTGGACTTATCATCCACGATATGGTACTAAGCAGCCTGCCCTGAATATGTCCGCTTACCATACGTGGGTGCAGCAGACGCACATTGGCATCACGGTCAAGTTTTGCCAGCAACTCACTCTCAGGCTGGGAATGCTCTAATATGTAATCTTCTATAGTCATGGGTCAAGGACTTGTCACTTATACATAAGTATCGTAAGTTTCTGCATATCAAAAATTTCTCTTGCACAACGCTGAATATCGGCGGCGGTAATGGCATTTATCTTCTCTTCCATCTCTTTAGATTCCATCACCTTGCCTGTATTTAAAAACTGCTTTGCCGTAGCCAATATCCACGATTCCTTGTTCTCTCCGCATATTGTAAGATACGACAGCAGACGACGTTTGGCAATTTTTAGTTCATGCTCCGTTATGGGTCGGTCTGCAAAGCCACAAAGCGTATCCTTAACAATTTTCATCACTTTTTCCGTATCACAGTCATCACAGCCTAAATATATATTCCAATTACCTGTTTCATAATAGGCTGTATAGTTTGAATCCACCTCATATACAAGCCCCTCTTTTTCACGTAACTTCATATTAAGGGCACTGCTCATAAAGTCTCCACCTAATATATTATTAAGTAGCGCAAATGCAAATCTGTTTTCATCATAAAGAGAGTAGCACCTATTGCCTATCACCAAATGAGTCTGTTTGGTTCTCTTGTTTATACACCTCTCTATGGGAACATACGGTTTTAGTGACTCTCTTTCATACCCTCTTTTTACAGTCTGTACAGAGTCAAACACCTTATTTGCAAGATTCAGAACTCTCTCCTTGGAGTAATTGCCCATAATAAAAAAGAGCATTTGGTCAGGCGTGTATGTACGCCTATAGAAATCAAGGATTTTATCTTGTCTTACAGCCTTTAAAGTCTTCTTATCTCCAAGAATGTTTCTGCCAAGAGGATTACCGCAGAAAATAAGGTCTTCAAAATCATCAAGTATTATCTCTGCAGGGTTATCTATATAACTGTCTATCTCATCACAAATCACACCCACCTCTTTATCTATGCACTTCTGACTGAACTGTGAGTCAAGCACCATTTGGGCTATAAGAGAGAACACCCTGTCAATGTGTCTTTTTAAGAATGCCGCATAAACGGTAGTATCCTCCTTAGTGGTATAGGCATTTATCTCTCCCCCGATGTCCTCTATACGGCTTATAATCTGCCTTGCAGAATATTTTGAAGTACCTTTAAACATTAAATGCTCCACAAGATGGGCATATCCACTCTCACCCTGCAACTCATCTCTGGTACCTGTGTTAATAACCATACCACAATAAGAAACATCGCCCGCTACCTTTACATGCAGCAGGCGAATTCCAGATGGTAAAATATAGTTATTTATATTCAACTTTACCTTTTACTTTTTAGCATTGTTTCCCCTATCGGCACCAACACGATGCATAGCACAACGGAAACCTATATCACTTGTACACTTATCCTGCTCAAGATAACGACGCTGTGCAGGAGACAACCAATATGCTCTGTCTTTCCAACCGCCACCTTTATATACACGTGTTCTGTTGGTAATCTTAGTGGATAGCATACCTTCTGGGTCAGCAGGGTCATCAGCATCATACAAACGCTTGGTAGCCATATCAGGGTCTATAGAGACATCTTTCCATTTGCCGCCTTGTCCGTCATAACCACTCCTTACATCACCATCGTTGTAGTTACGCTTATCGTAAGCCAATCTGGTCAACACACTATCAGCATGAGTCAGTCCGTTAGCGGCAATCATCTCAGGAACCGCTTCCTCTACAGGCTGTTCTGCCGCACTCTCCTCTGAGCCATCTCCATAGTTCTCTTCTCCGCTATCCTCAGATGACTCTGACGATACAGAAGCAACCTCATTCTCATCTTGAGTCATTTTCTTATACTCAAAATCATATCTTAATCTACCCAAGTTATCAAGCTCATACGATGAAGCGGTATCCTTTACAGGAGCCAAATATACATTACCACGGAATGGGTTGTACTCTTGTAACTCATCGGTAGTGGTCTGACGATAAACATCCATTGTCCACTCATTTACGTTACCAGCCATATTGTACAAACCGTATTCATTAGGCCAGAATGAGTTTACAGGAGCAGTTATAGTAGCCTTATCATTAAGGTCACCTGCAACACCCATCATATCACCACGTCCACGCACGTAGTTAGCCATAATCTTACCTCTTGACTTACGTTGTGGGTTACGTGTTTGAGAACCGTCCCAAGGATAGATACGTCTGTTATCATAATTCTCCATACCCTCTTGAGACTCAACACCGTATGCGGCAAACTCCCACTCAGCCTCTGTAGGCAGACGGAAATTAGGCAGCATCAAGCCATCGTTCATTGTGGTCTTGCGTACATCACCAAATGCGTTAGTGATAGGCGATTTCTCATTATCAGGGGTATAATCATTAACTTTCTCATACTTGCCCATATTAAATACCTTAGACTTGGCTATAGTGTCATTATCGGTTTTAGAAGAATCGCGGTAAATGGCGGCAAAATCGGGGAAGTCAATAACTCCGTTCTCCATAAGGATACGCTCATTTACACGGTCAGTACGCCAAACGCAATAGTCAGTAGCCTGCTCCCATGTAACACCCACTACAGGATACATATCGTATGCCACGTGTGTAAAGTAATAATTAAGGTATGGCTCATTATATGCCATCTCGTCACGCCAAACAGTAGAGTCTGGACGGCATTTTTTAGAAACCTTACCACCATACATCAAGTCCATCCAATATACATACTCACGCCAATCACGGTTAGAGATTTCATACTGGTCCATATAGAACGTGTTTACCGTTACACGGCGTGGATAGTGGTTCCACTCTGTATACACATCCTCATTCACACGACCCATAGTGAATGTACCACCACCTATCAGAACCATTCCCGGAGGGGTGTCCTGCTCATAGTTATCCACTACTTGGAATCCGCCGTATTTGGCATTATTATATTTCCAACCTGTTGTATTTGATGTGCCCTTATTGCATGAAGAAGCAACCAAAACCAATGCACAAAGCAGAAGAAAATTTCTAAAAGATTTCAAATTCATAGCATTTAAAAATTCATTTGGCTACAAAGATAACTATTTTTATATATAAATATTGCGTTTTTAGGTAAAAATTTTCATTTTGGTGTAAAAATCCTAAAAAATTACTAACTTTGTAGTTTGTAATGATAGATACAATCAACGTTAGCGGGCAGTTGATGAGCCTTGACACTCCCAAGGTTATGGGGATACTGAATCTTACCCCTGACAGCTTTTATGCTGACAGCAGGTATGCGTTCTGTAATGTTGCAGACTCAGATATAGTGGATATCGGTGCTTGCAGTACAAGACCCGATGCCACGCCATGCACGGAGCAAGAGGAACTGGAACGCCTTAAAATGGCACTTCCCGATATAAAAAAACATTTACAAGGGAAGATTATCAGCATAGACACGTTCCGCCCTAAAGTTGCAGAGTGGGCTATACATAACATCGGGGCAACTATTGTAAATGATATAAGCGGGGGCTCAGAAGAGATGTTTGAGTTAGTATCGGAGTTACACGCGGCATATATACTAACCTACCCTTATGGAGAGTCGGTTGACAAAATGCTATATTGGTTCTCCAAACAGATAGACGCATTGACAGACAAAGGAGTGTGTGATATAATAATAGACCCTGGATTCGGGTTTGGGAAAACACAGGAATGCAATTTTAATATATTACACCACTTTAACGTATTAAAGGTGTTAAGGTTACCAATACTAGCTGGCATATCGCGTAAAAGTATGATTTACAAAACATTGGGCATAACTCCAGAGGAGTCTTTAAACGGCACCACAGTACTTGACACACTATTACTTGACAGAGGTGCTGACATACTCAGAGTACACGATGTTAAAGAGGCAAAAGAGGTTATTAAACTATACAATAAGACAAAATGTTCTCATTCGGCATAAAAGACATAATAGATATCCTTATAGTAAGTATTCTGCTTTTCCAAGTATATAAGTTGCTTAAAGGAACTCAGGCAATGAACATATTTTTTGCCGTATTGGGTTTTATAATCATTTGGTTTTTAGTACTTTATGTATTTAGAATGGACCTTTTGGGAACCATTTTCAATGCCATAATGAGTTTTGGTGCCATAATCCTTATAGTATTGTTCCAAGATGAGATAAAAGGATTTCTTACAACGATGGGCAGCCGTACATCCAAGGGTTTGGTAGGGAAAATAAAAAGTCTGTTTTTTGGAGCAGACAGCATAGAGTCTGATATTGACATAGACTCCATAGTGGAGGCTACAGAGAACTGTGCCAGAACAAAAACAGGTATGCTTATTGTAATTCAGAATGATGCAGACCTTGACATCTATGCAAAAACGGGAGAGATAATAAACTCCAAGATTAGTGCACGCCTTATAGAGAACATATTTTTTAAGAACACTCCATTACACGATGGGGCACTTATAATAGTGGGCAATAAGATGGTGTCGGCTGGCTGCATTCTGCCTGTATCACACAATCTTAACATACCTAAACACTTTGGATTGAGACATAGGGCGGCATTGGGCATATCAGAAAAGACCGATGCTTTAGCCATTGTGGTGTCAGAAGAGACAGGAAACATATCTGTTACTAAGAACGGAGACATACAGTCACGCATAAAAGCAAATGAACTTAGAGACATATTATCAACCAATAAATAATTAACATTATGAGTTACAAATTTATGACGGCCGCTGAAGCCGCCGCAATGATTAAAAATGGTGATGTTGTAGGTATGAGCGGTTTCACACCTGCCGGTGCACCTAAAGAGGTTACTCTTGCTCTTGCCGCAATTGCAGAAAAAGAGCATGCAGAGGGTAGAGAATTTAAAATTGGAGTCTATACAGGTGCTTCAACAGGAGCAAGCTGCGATGGTGCATTGGCTAAGGCTAAGGCCATGTCGTTCAGAACCCCATACCAATCTAACAAGGATTTGCGTGCATATCTTAATGACCCTCAAGGTGTTGATTACTACGATGCACACCTTAGTATGCTTGCACAGGAACTCCGCTACGGATTCCTTCCAAAGCCTACATTTGCCATCATAGAGGCATGTGATTTGACAGAAAACGGTGAGATAGTTCTTACATCGGGTGTAGGAAACACACCAACTTTCGCTCGCCTTGCAGATAAAATCATTATTGAGTTAAACGCACGCCACTCAAAACAGTTGAGAGGAATGCACGATATTTACGAGCCACTTGACCCACCTGCACGTCATGAGATTCCTATCTACTCTCCAAGCGACCGTGCCGGTTCAGAGATTCTTAAAGTTGACCCTAAAAAGATTGTAGCCGTAGTTGAGACCAACCGTAAAGATGAGGTTGGCGGATTCACAGCCCCCGATGAGATTACAAGCCGCATTGGTAAGAACGTATCGGAGTTCCTTACTGCAGAAATCAAGGCTGGCAGAATACCATCATCATTCTTGCCAATACAGTCAGGTGTAGGAAACATTGCAAATGCAGTTATGGACGAACTTGGAAACAACCCACACATTCCTACATTCAAGATGTACACAGAGGTTATACAAGATGCCGTAATAGACCTTATGAAGAAAGGCAGAATAGATTTTGCAAGCGGCTGCTCCATGACAGTTACAGACCCTGTACTTCAAGAGGTTTACGATAATATGGATTTCTTCCATAATAAGATTCTGTTACGTCCGCAAGAGATTTCAAACAACCCAGGACTTGTACGCCGTATGGGTCTTATCACCATAAACACCGCACTTGAGGCAGATATTTATGGTAACGTAAACTCAACCCATGTAACAGGCACCAAGATGATGAACGGTATTGGTGGTAGCTGCGACTTTACACGTAACGCATACATATCCATATTCACTACACCTGCCACTGCAAAAGACGGTATGATAAGTTCTATAGTTCCTATGGTTTCTCACCTTGACCAAAGTGAGCACTCTGTTAAGGTTCTTATTACAGAGTATGGTATTGCAGACCTCAGAGGCAAATCTCCACGTCAGAGAGCACAGCTTATTATTGACAACTGCGTTGACCCTATCTACAAACCTATGCTTAAAGAGTATCTTAGCATTGCAAGTAAAGGTCAGACACCTCATAACCTTGCGGCATGCTTTGGTATGCACCGCACATTCCTTGAGACAGGCGATATGCGTAAAACAGATTTCAGCAAATTCTGCTAATCAGAGTTTCTATAAAGAGAACCGCCGCACCAAATTGGTGAGGCGGTTTTTTTATGGATTAAAGATATAGTGCAGTTTTAGTAAATCGAGTGCTAAAAGAGAGGATTTCTTAGACATAACCTTCTTTATCAAATATTGATAATGCAATTTTATAACATAACGCACCAACCTGTCTATCTTGGCTCTTTTTATTTTTTTATATACAACCCAAAGCCTTATAGCACTCATTGCTTCATCGTAGGAGTAGTATTCAGCTAATTTTAATAGATTTAGGCATGATTCCTTAACCTTATTAAGATAAGTTTCATTATTAGATATACCCAAATGGACTAAAGGATTATCAATGTACTCTATTTTAGTGGTTTCTGATACCCGATATGCAAGCATAGTGTCCTCATGTCCGTAACCAGATATATTGTCATCAAACATGTATGCAAGAAACAACTCTCTGTCTATCAAAAAATTAAACGATGTAAACACATGATTCTCCACATATTTGGTCTCAACCTTAGCATTGTACATCTGTTCAATACTGAAATCATCAGTCAATGGATAAGGATATAACGCTCTCCCTCCGAATACACACACATTCTCTTTTAGACATGGAATGTAGTTTTTAATAAAATCATTACTGCATATTTGAGCGTCACAATCTATAAACAACAGAAAATTATGCTTGGCGTGAACCGCCAAAGCATTGCGAATAGCACTTCTGCCTTGATTCTCATCATACTTAAAAAAAGTTACGTATGGGTACTCACTTATCTCTTTTATGGCATCAAGGCACTCTGTGGAGGCGTCATCGGCCACTAATATATCATAATCAACATCAGCCTCTTCACATTGGCGGTGCAACTCCTTTATAAGTTCACGGCTGTCAAAATTATATATGGGTACCAATATTGATATCATTTGCACTACGTTTAGTGAGCCTCCACCCAATTCTTACCTGTTCCACAGTCTGCAATTAGAGGCACCTTTAGTTCAGCCACGTTCTGCATACAATCCACAACCACCTGCTTTAGAGTTTCAACCTCATCTACAGGTACACTGAAATTAAGCTCATCGTGAACTTGCAGAATCATTTTTGCTTTAAGTCCAAGCCTCTCACACTCATTATAGACCCTTATCATGGCTATTTTCATAAGGTCTGCGGCACTACCCTGAATGGGGGCGTTTATGGCATTACGTTCTGCATAGCCACGCACTATGCTGTTAGATGAGTTTATATCTGCAAGGTAGCGTTTTCTGCCAAATACAGTCTCCACATAGCCGTTCTCTTTTGCCCTTGCTATACTACCCTCCATATACTCACGCACCTGAGGATAGGTCATAAAGTATCCGTCAATCAACTCTTTTGCCTCTGTACGGCTTATATCAAGACGTTGGGCAAGCCCAAATGCCGATATACCGTAGATAATGCCAAAGTTTGCAGTCTTGGCACGGCGGCGCATCTCTGGAGTAACCTCATCAAGTGACACCTTGTATATTTTTGCGGCGGTTGCCGCGTGAATATCCTTACCACTGTTAAAAGCCTCTATCATATTGGCATCACCACTAAGGTGAGCCATAAGCCTCAACTCTATCTGTGAGTAATCGGCAGAGAAGAAAACACAACCATCATCGGGTATAAACACTTTACGAATCTCTCTGCCCTGAGCCTCACGCACAGGTATATTCTGTAAATTAGGGTTACTTGAAGAAAGCCTACCTGTAGATGTAACCGCTTGATTAAAAGAGGTGTGAATACGCCCCGTCTTTGGGTTTACAAGTTTTGGCAGAGCATCAATATAAGTGCTTAACAATTTTTTCAGACCCCTATATTCAAGAATCAGCCCTACAACCTTATGCTTGCCTTTAAGACCCTCAAGAACCTCCTCACTTGTAACATACTGCCCTCCTTTGGTCTTTTTAGCCTTATCAACTATCTGTAATTTATCAAACAGTGCCTCTCCTATCTGTTTAGGCGAGTTTACATTAAACTCAAACCCTGCACACTCCTGAATTTCCGCCTCAAGAGCATTCAATTTTGCAGTCATACTTACTGATGATGCCTGCAATGCCTCAGCATCAATTCTTACTCCATTGCTCTCAAGCCTTGCAAGCACATTTACAAGGGGCATCTCTATATCAAAAAACAGATTATCCTGCTTCTCCTCTTTAAGAGCCTTTAACAGTGGCTCTTTAAGGTGCAACGCAAGTTCCTCTCTGCTTGCCTCTCTATGCAGATACACATCAGAAAGGTATGCCACAGAATGGCTTAACTCTGGTTGCAGCACATAGTGTGCAAGCATAATATCAAACACCTTGCCTTTAACGGTTATCCCTAATTGGGCAAGCATCTCAATATCGTACTTAACATTATAGCCGCACTTCTCTATGCTCTCATTCTCAAATATTTTCTTTAATTCCCCGATGTTACGCTCCCTGTCAGCTCCCTTTACATCAACCATATAACACTCTGTCTCTGAATAATATATACCCACAGCCTCAATGTCATCAGCGAATGGGTTGGCATCAATAGGGTAAGTTGAGAAGTTGAAAGTTGAAAGTTGAAAGTTGAAACAGTGATGCGGTGATGCGGTGATGCGGTGATGCGGTGATGCGAGAGACTCCTGCACTCCTTCACTCCTAAACTCCTGAACTCCTTGACCCTTGACCCCTGACCCTTGATTTATTTGCGGACTGTAGTCCGCAAATAAATCAAGTTGTATGGCTTTACCATCAACACTTACAGGTCCTTGTTTTCTTGCACCCTTTGAACTTAACGAACCTTGCAGGTGCTTGTCGGCAAGCTGCTTAAACTCTAATTCAGAGAATAGAGCCAAAACCTTATCAGTATCTGCTTTAGTAACTTTAAGGGCTTCCTCATCAAACTCAACAGGCACATCGGTGCGTATTGTAGCAAGAAATTTGGAGAACTTTATTTGCTCCGTATTAGTCTCAACTTTGGTACGCAACGCCCCCTTTATCTGCTCTGTGTTGGCAAGCAAATTATCAATAGAGCCAAAATCCTGCAATAGTTTTACAGCTGTTTTCTCCCCCACTCCAGGACACCCTGGTATATTATCGCTGCTGTCACCCATCAAACCCAAAAGGTCTATAACCTGATTCTTATTAGATAGTCCGTATTTATCACACACCTCTTTCTCTCCCATAACCTCGTAACCACCATTATGGCGTGGACGATACATATACACATTGCCACCCACAAGCTGCCCGTAGTCTTTATCGGGTGTAACCATATAGGTTTCAAAACCTTTAGTATCAGCAATATGAGCAAGTGTACCAATTACATCATCTGCCTCAAAACCATCAATTATAAATATAGGTATATTGTATGCGGCTACAATATCCTTTATAATAGGAACTGCCTTGCGTATATCCTCAGGGGTAGCCTCTCGCTGTGCCTTATATTGCTCATACGCCTTATGGCGGAATGTGGGTCCGTGTGGGTCAAACGCCACTGCAAGATGTGTAGGTTTCTCTTTTTTTACAATCTCCTCAAGGGTATTTACAAAACCATATATGGCAGATGTGTTAAGCCCTTTGGAGTTGATTCTGGGGGCTTTTATAAAAGCATAGTAACTCCTGTAAATCAGGGCATACGCATCTATAAGAAACAATCTGTTCATCGGGTACTATTCCTCTTTAAGTATGGCGTCAAGCATGGCATCATACATAATTTTGCATATATTGGTGTCATTCTCCTTAATAAGAGTGCCACCCTTGCCTATCGAGACATTAAAATCTTTAAATTTAGGTGTGGCAAGACGGAACTTTATGTGGTCAAAATCCTTGCCATACACATCAACTGCAAGTTTTTGAAGTATAGGCGATTTAAGCAGCACTATGTGGTATTTGAAACTCATATCAAGATTTTGAGTACCACCTACACCCAAACGGTACTTATCCATACCCACCATAAACGGATATATAAGTATCTCATTGTTCTTTACAGTTACATCTACACTTATACTGTCTATGCGGTTCTTGGTTTTCTTATTGAACATCAGCAGTTTGGCAATCTCTGAGAATGTCTCGCCGTCCATAAGCACAAGGCTGTCGCCACGCAGTCTTAAAGAGGCGTTTACAGACGGAAGCCTTATATCCATAGTGCTTCCCAATGTAGCCTCTGCCGATAGATTGCATTTAAGGCTACCGTCAAATGAGCGTAGCATTGGCAATATAGAGTCAAGCTCAGGCATATATGTAACCAAATCGCCTACCTGAATACTATCCATATTAAGTGCCAAAGCGGCTCTTGCAGAATCAGGTACGGCACACGCATACATAACGTTCATCTTGGCTTTGCCCACCTGTGTTGAGGTTGACATCTCCTTTATCTTAAGTCTCTGTTCTTTAAGTGATATCAATCCCCTAAAATCAACCAAGTTCATCTTGCTGAACTTAAGTGTATCTATATTTGACGTGAACTTTAGGTTCATTCTCTCCGGCAACACTATAAGACCCATCAATTCCACACTGTCTGATGCTAATTCCAACTCCTCATCACCGGCAGATGCCTCATTACGCATCAGTGCGGCATTATCTTCCATCACCTGAGCCTGTGCATCTATATCGGCTTTCAACTGCTCCTTTTCAGCCAACTTGGTGTTGTAGGTATAAAATGCGTTCATTATCTGGTTTAAATCCACACGTTTTGATTTAAGCTTAAGATTGGCATCCAATGTTCTACCTCTGAATAGATACTTTCTTATGTTTGTAACCTCACCCGATAGGGTTACGGCACTTCTACCTATACGTGGTCTGATACTGTTAAGTCTTATGGTATCATCATTCATCTCTATATCAAAGCGGCTTACAGATGTGCGTAGAGGGAAATCAACCTGTTTAAGTCTAAGCCTCTTTACATACACACTGGCACTGTTTGTAAACCGTTTTATAAAGGTCTCTACAGCATCTTTTGATTTGGAAACAGTATCCATAGTGCTGAACAAACCCTTAAGGTCTATGACTTTCTCTTTAGCGGCGGCACGCACACTATCCCTCTGCAGGGCTGTCATACCCCTTTTCATGCCCAATTTCAGACGTGGAGATATGGCAAAATTCATTCTGGTGCTGTCAAGTGTGGCACAGGCATCGGGTGTACAAGCAAGTAATGAGTCTAACGCAACCCTCAACGACAGTGATGGTACATTTGGTCTTTTGGCGTTCTTGCCTATGGTGGCTGACGCATTCATTTTCTTACCCAAGAACTTAAGAGAATCTCCTGCTGTAATATCAATTCCGCCAAATGCTACAGAAGCACGTATATATGGCACTTTTTTAGGAGCCAAATCATCTGCGGTAAGGCTTACAGAGAAACGCTCTGATTTAGCCTTAATTTTACGAGTGTACCATACATTAAGAGAACTAAATGACAATCTGGAGCTTAGCAGTACAGTATCATTAGCGTTTTTCCTCTCTATCTTAGTTCTGTTTGACAGTCTGCCCTCCTGCTTCTTTAAGAATGACTTAATTCTGGCGGAATCAAGTGCCGTATGTGTACGAGCCTTTCTGCCACCCATAGCATTAGAGGTATTGGTGTTAAGTGCAAAATTAAGTGAATCCACATACACACCAAGTTTCATTGACGGCAATAATATGCCTATCTTATCGCCGGTTATCACACTTTTAGTGAAAATCTGATAAATGTTCTTGTTCTTTATATCATCAAGGAAACAGTTTCCTGCAATATCGGCGTTAAGAGTGCCACGCATTTTCTGCTTAGGCTCAAATTTATATATCTCATTAACCACTTTTAAGTCTATATCTGCAAGCAACTCCAAATCCACATACTCTCTGCCACCCTTATAGCAGGCATCACCCGATAACTGCACCTTGTTTTTCTCTGTCTCCACTAAAAGCTTCTCAATGTTTACAAAAGTGGAATCCTTTATGTTTTGGTTATATCTGCCATGTGCTTTCAAATCCACACGGTTAATCTTTTTCTTGTATTTTTTAAAACCACCATTGAATTTAGACAACTCCACATTTGCCTCCACTATTGGCAGGTTCTTACCCTCATACACACCTCTGGCTTTTGCATACAACTTCAATGCTCCGTCAAACACTAATTTATTTATATCCTTAGCGTATTGTGATGGCACAAAAGCGGTAAGCCTCCACAGTGACGGACAGTTAAGCCACAGCCTCAGGTTTTCCGCCCCTACTTTAAGAGTATCTGTAGAGTATAACGTGGCACCGCCCTTAACGGTAAGGGCTGTCTCATCTAACTTAACGCCAAGAGTATCAATGTAATATTTCTTAAAGGCACTATCCGCAGTAGCCCTTGCATAAATATCAAATGGTGTCCCCTTAATGTCAAACGTGCTGTCCTTTAGGCACACCTTATCTGATAAAGCGTTAAACAGCAGCAGATTAGTGATGGTATCGTTCTTAAACGCATTAAACTCTATTTTAAACCCGTCCATATTAAATTTACGGTTCTTTACAGAGTCCATATAAGATACACTCTCCATCAGTACATCAATCTTGGACTTTAGCAGTTCAGGCATAAACTCTGTACCCGATGAGTTAACCTCCAACCCACTTATGTTTGCATTAAAGTGGGAGTCATAATCTGTATATTTAACTAACGCCTTGCCCAAATAGAGTGTGTCAGCATAAATCTCAGGCAGCGATGTGGCTGTAGTGTCCACCTCATCAGACGGTTCCACCACATCCCAACTATATATACTATCCTTTTTCTGTGCCTTAATATAGGGGTCAGTTATTATAAGTTTGTTTACATGAATTTTGCCATTGGCTATAAAATGAACCAAATTGGCATCCGCCTCTATATTCTTAATATAAAGGAGCGTATCAGGGTCTCCAAAAGCAAGAGTTCTTACAAGCACTCCACCTAAATCAAGGTGCACATTGGGGAATGTATTGAATATATCCAAATTTATGGAATCATACTGAGCCTTGGCATCTACAAATTGGGGTAGATACTCATCAAGCAGCTTGTTTCCACGTTCAGGTTTTAGTTCATACTGAGCCACTCCTAAAGCGGCAAAAACCAACACCAACACAAGCCCCACTATAGAGGCAAGGGTTATACATAATATCTTAATAGCCTTTTTCACTTTATATCCACTTTAGCGTAACCTATCTTCAGTTTTGCCTCTGCATGAACTATACGGTGAGCAGAGGCGGTCTCTATCCAGAGATATACTGGATTCTTGCTTGAAAAAAGAGTACCGTCTGAGGTGTTGAACTTAAATTTCATAGCCTCTATTGTCTTTTTAGAACGCAATTTAACAGTCTCTGTTCCAAGATATTGGATACACATAGTAACTACAGGCTCCTGAAACACATAACTATCAAACCATATATTGTCACCATCTTTCAGCGATGCAAAATCAATGTTACGGATTCTGTACAGCAGGCTGAACGGGTCCATCGGGTAACCCTTATAGTGAACCTTCTCTTGTTTTACGGTACCGTTTCTATTAGAGTAGGCATCTACGTACATACCTGCCTCCGATGGGAAAAACTTATAGCTATATACAGCCTCATACTTTTTCTCCTTATCGTGCTCATAAAAGTGCATTGGCTCCAGATAATCCATAGTTATCTTGGTGCGGAAAGTGTCGCACAAGAAGAAAAAAGTCTTTATGGTCTTGGTGGTTTTAGCCACCGCCTCTATGTTATAGACCCTTTTTCCACGACATGTATCCTCTATGGCAAACGTGGTGAGGTCCACTCCGTCTATAATCACACCCCACTGAAAATAACCTATGTAATCAAGTTTCTCTCCAGGACTAAAAGCGGTGTTCCTTATCTTTAGAGCAGAATATTGGTCTGCGGCATAAATAGTGCCTACAGCCAATGACAACAGCGTAAATAGAACAAGAAACCTATATTTCATACATTACCTATTTTTTCTGTTGGACTTACCATTATCTTTATCCAACTCTTCAGGACGCTGCACCAGTACATCTATTGACTTGTAGTCCCATAACTCTTCCACGTCCCAATTGGCTGGCAAGTTCATAAGTTTAGGACAATAATAAACCTGCTCTGGCTGAATACCCTCTTTCACATCGCCTGTATCCCACTTTCCGTTAGAATTACTGTCTATTATCATTCTAAGCACATATTTTTCCGGAATTATATCCTGAAAAATAACCTCATTCTCCTCCAACACACTTCTATATTTTACAACTCCTTTTAAATCAAGCAATTCTAAGATTGCGTTTTCAGGATTTTCTGGGAATGTAACGTAAAGATTTGCATACTCCTCTAATTTTTTAAGAGCAAAAGTTTTATAAAACTTATCGTTATGCCTTCCATATATACTATAAACCGATGCTGAGTCTATGTTTAATTTATATGTTTCACCAAAGCTTTTGTCGTATGTAATACGTAACTCTTTAGTACACAATGAGTCATCTATTTCAAAATTTATAGGCACAGGGGTAAACAACGTATCCTCTTTTATGCAGAGCGATATACTGTCATACACAATGCTGTCAATAGGTTCTGCGAATGTGAGTGTTATGGTATCAGGCACCTCCATCTTCTCCTTTATATTATGGACGAATGTTAATGGCACACGTTTAGTCGCCTCTTTTTTATCATCCCCTTTTTTCTTGCTCTTGGATATATTCACCTTTTTATGTGGCACCACTAACTTTAGTGTGTCAATAGCATCAGCCAAATTACCTACGGAATCTGTTTTAAGATATTTCATCTCAAGCCTCAATGTATCTGACTTTAACAATGTGGTGTCGGTAATCCAATAGACTAAGGAGTCACTCCTTTGAATCTTCTCCATAACCCAAGGAGTAGTGGACAGTGGACAGAAGACCTTTAGGTCTGGCAGTTTTGTTGGTTCATGCCCGAATATAAGAGTAAAACTCTCTCTATTGGGGTGCATTGCCTTTTTAAAGTATTCCTGCTTATTCTCCTCCTTAAAAAGTCGTAAAATTAAGGAGTTCAGGAGTTCAGGAGCTATAGAGTCAGGACTTACCATAACACTATCCATCATCCCTTGACCCTTGACCCTTGTCCCTTGTCCCTTTGGTTTTATTCGTTCGTCCAAAAACGCCACCTCACCCCCTGTTTTCTGGCTATAGTACCACGATGACGACAAATCATTTAAAGCAAAGACGCTATACTGCCCATCGGGGATATTAGTCATTCTAAAATAGCCCAATGTATCAGTTTTAGCCACATACATAAAAGGAGTGGTTGTAAAAGTGGTGTCCACAGCATCGGTGTAAACACCTACAATAATACCCTCACGTCTTGCAAGTGTTTGAGCGTCAATTACATAACCATCAATATACATAGAATCAACATGGTCTCCTGTAGAAAACGCAAATTGATAGTTACGTAGCGGATTACTCTCATTGTTATCCACTATGGCATCGCCAAAATATATAGTGTATGTAGTGTTTGGTTTAAGGGTATCTACAAAAGATACAATAGCCTCCTTACCCTTGTTTCTGACACCAGGCTTATTCTTCATTGGGGGAGATACCACCACATGCTTATAGGCATCCTTAATGGCAACAAGTTCATCACACTTTATATGAATATCTGTAATTGTGGTATCTACATTTACCGCCCCATACTCAGGAATAGTCTGTAACACAATAGGCGGGTTCTCATCTTTTGGACCTCCCTGCGGACCGCTACCCCTGTTTGCACAAGATGCAAGCACTGCCGTTGCCAGCAGTACCGCAAATGCCTTATATAGGGTATGTGTGTGCATAATTACTCTGCGAGTAATTTTTTATAAAGGTTCTTCATATTAACTTGTGCGTCAATAAGAGAGTGTAAATCCTCAATCTTAACCCTGTCTTGTTTCATGGTATCGCGGTAACGCAGTGTTACACAACCATCGTTAAGGGTATCGTGGTCAATAGTGATACAGAAAGGAGTACCCACAGCATCTTGGCGGCGATAACGCTTGCCTATCGAGTCCTTCTCATCATATACACACTTAAAGTCAAATTTAAGGTTATCCATAATCTCGCGTGCCTTCTCTGGCAAACCATCTTTCTTTACAAGAGGAAGTATGGCTGCTTTTACAGGAGCAAGTACAGGAGGCAAGTTTAGAACAACACGTGTCTCGCCACCCTCAAGAGCCTCCTCTTTATAGGCCGCACACATAATTGAAAGGAACATACGGTCAACACCTATTGAGGTCTCAATTACATACGGAGTGTAAGACTCACCCGATTCAGGGTCAAAGTACTCAATTTTCTTTCCGCTGTATTTTGCATGCTGGCTAAGGTCAAAATTTGTACGGGAGTGGATTCCCTCTACCTCTTTAAATCCGAATGGCATTTCAAACTCTATATCTGTAGCGGCATTCGCATAATGAGCAAGTTTATCGTGGTCGTGGAAACGATATTTGTTATCGCCCAAACCAAGAGCCTTGTGCCATTTAAGACGGAACTGTTTCCAATGAGCAAACCAATCCAACTCTGTGCCCGGCTTAATAAAGAACTGCATCTCCATCTGCTCAAACTCACGCATACGGAAAATAAACTGACGTGCAACTATCTCGTTACGGAAAGCCTTTCCTATCTGGGCAATACCAAACGGAATACGCATTCTGCCTGTTTTCTGAATGTTAAGATAGTTTACAAAAATACCCTGTGCAGTCTCAGGACGCAGGTAAATCTTGCTTGCCCCCTCTGCGGTTGAGCCTATCTCTGTGGTAAACATCAGGTTAAACTGACGAACATCTGTCCAATTACGTGTGCCGCTTATAGGGCAGACTATCTCATAATCAAGTATTATCTGTTTAAGTTCGTCAAGGTCGTTGGCATTCATAGCCTTTTTAAAGCGGTCATGAATCTCATCACGCTTGGCGGCATACTCCAAAACACGCGGATTTGTGGTCTTAAACATCTCTGCGTCAAATTTATCGCCGAAACGCTTGGCAGCCTTCTCCACCTCTTTCTCAATTTTCTCATCATATTTGGCTATAAGTTCCTCTATAAGCACATCTGCACGATAACGCTTCTTACTATCACGGTTATCTATAAGAGGGTCATTAAAAGCATCTACGTGACCCGATGCCTTCCAAGTGGTAGGGTGCATAAAAATAGCGGCATCTACGCCCACTATATTCTCATGTAGCAGAACCATACTGTCCCACCAATATTTCTTTATATTGTTCTTTAGTTCCACACCCATCTGTCCGTAGTCATAAACTGCAGCCAGACCATCATAAATATCACTTGAAGGGAATACAAATCCATACTCCTTACAGTGAGATACCATTTTCTTAAAAACTTCTTCTTGTGTTGCCATAATAAACTTATTTTAACAAAGTTACAAAGATACAAAAAATTATACATCATACATCATACATCATACATAAATTTTTTATAGAAAATTAAAAAATTATCAAGTTATCAACAATTGGGTGAAAAATGAATTTATTTTCGTAACTTTACACCTTAAAGTACATCATTTGCTATGAAAGAGAAGGAGAATAAGCCCACAGAAGAGGAACAGGTAGAGAGCATTCAAGTGGAAGAAGATGCAGAATCTGTTGATACAGAGAACGGTATTCATTCTACGTATGTAATACCCGATGTCAACGACACCACCATCAAGCATCAGCTATCGGGAATGTTCCAGAACTGGTTTCTTGACTACGCATCGTATGTAATACTTGACCGTGCCGTACCCCACCTTGCAGACGGGCTAAAACCTGTGCAACGCCGCATACTCCACACAATGAAACGCATGGACGACGGCAGATACAATAAGGTTGCCAACATTGTGGGAGAGACCATGAAATTCCACCCTCACGGAGACCAATCCATCTACAGTTCACTTGTTACATTGGGGCAGAAAGACCTGCTTATAGACTGTCAGGGTAACTGGGGAAACATATTTACAGGCGACAGGGCTGCCGCACCACGTTACATAGAGGCAAGGCTTAATAAATTTGCATTAGAGGTGCTGTTCAATGCCAAGACCACAGATTGGAAACTATCTTATGATGGCAGAAACAAAGAGCCTGAGGCACTACCTGCAAAATTCCCCATAGTGCTGGCACAAGGGGCAGAAGGCATAGGTGTAGGACTATCCACTAAAATACTACCACATAACTTTAACGAGCTATGCGACGCATCGGTGGCATACCTTAAAGGAGAGGAGTTCACACTCTACCCCGATTTTGCCACAGGTGGCTATATGGACGTAAGCCGCTATATGGACGGACAGCGTAAAGGAAAACTGAGAGTACGTGCCAAAATAAACAAGATAGACAATAAGACATTAAGCATCACAGAGATACCTTACGATACCACCACATCAAGCGTAATAGAGAGCATACTTAAAGCAAACGAGAGGGGTAAAATCCAAATAAAGAAAGTGGATGATAACACCGCTGCAAATGTAGAGATAATAGTCCACTTGGCACCAGGACGCTCATGTGACAAGACCATAGACGCACTATACGCCTTTACAGACTGCCAAGTAAGCATAGCCCCAAACTGCTGCGTGATTTTTGAAGAAAAGCCCCACTTCCTAACCGTAAGCGATGTACTTAGATTCAGTGCAGACAATACTCTCAAACTGCTTAAACGGGAACTTACCATTAGAGAGAGCGAGATTCTTGAAAGCATATTCTTTATGAGCCTTGAACGCATATTCATAGAGGAACGCATATACAAGGATAAAGAGTATGAGCAGAGCAAGAGCAACGATGAGGCAGTGGCACACATAGCCAAACGATTGGTACCGTTTACAGAGAAATTCATACGCCCTGTAGAAGACGAGGATATACTTAAACTATTGGAAATAAAGATGAAACGTATCCTCCGCTTTAACTCCGATGCCGCAGACAAAGCGTTAGCGGAACTTAAGGCAGAACTTAAAGAGGTACGCTACAATAAAGAACACATTACAGAATACACCATAAAGTGGTTTGAGCATCTGAAAGAGAAATACGGCGCTCAATATCCACGCCATACAGAAATCCGCAACTTTGACAATATAGAAATAACCAAGGTGGCAGATGTAAACGAGAAACTATACCTGAATAAAGAAGAGGGCTTTATAGGCACAAGCCTTAAACACGATGAGTTCTTATGCAACTGCTCCAGCGTAGATGACATAATAATATTCTACAAAGACGGTAAGTTCAAGGTTGTAAAAGTACAAGAAAAAGTGTATGTAGGCAAGAACGTACTGTGGGCAGGCGTATTTAAGAAAGGCGACAACCGCACCATCTACAATATGGTATATCGCGATGGCAGGGACGGCACATCATACATAAAGCGTTTTGCCGCCGGAGGTCTGAGCCGCGATAAAGAGTATGACCTAACCCAAGGCACACCAGGCACAAGAGTACTCTATTTCAGTGCCAACCCTAACGGAGAGGCAGAGATAATAAAGTGTTGGCTAAAACCAAAACCAAAACTAAAGAACCTTATTTTTGAGCGTGATTTCAGCGATATTGCCATAAAGGGACGTGCCAGCATGGGTAACATATTCACTAAGAACGATGTACTTAAAATAAACATGAAACAGAAAGGTGCATCTACCCTTGGCGGACGTGAGGTTTGGTACGACGCCGATGTAAACCGTCTTAACTACGATGGCAGAGGTACACTTCTTGGAGAGTTCAACTCTGATGACTCTATCTTAATGATTACAAAGCGTGGCACATATCAGAACCTAAGCTTTGAACTTACCACCCACTTTGCAGACGATGTACTGATAGTGGAGAAATTTGACCCAGAAAAAATTTGGACAGCCGCCCTATATGATGCAGACCAGAAATTCCCATACCTTAAACGATTCCCATTGGAGGATAGCAAAAAGGAGGTCAGTTTCTTAGGCGACAACCCAAAAAGCCATCTTTTACTGCTTGTAGATGACTACTACGCACGCATTAAGGTTACATTTACCCCCGATGCTAACGGCACAGTGGCAGAGCCTATGATTATAGACGCAGATGAGTTTATAGGCATCAAGAGCCTTAAAGCCAAAGGCAAACGCCTTACAACACTTGACATTGCGGAAATAAACAGACTTGAGCCATTAAAGTTCCCTGAAGCATCAGAAGGAGCCGCTGAAGACAGTGATGTTGAAAATGCCTCAGATGAATCAGGGGAACAACCACTTAACGCAGAAGAGGACGGACAGCTGAAACTGTTTTAACAGCTATGCTGTTAATCAAAAGACAAGAATCAAGAGACTATTTAAAAAATTGGTGGTATATGAATAAATAGAGCCCTTTCCCCCATACTTAACGCTTCATAGTAGCAACGGTTGCAGACATAAGTACCGGCGGAATTGCTGAGAATTACAGGCAGGCCATCTGAGGCAGCACCTTTTACCATATCTCTCACAGGAAGCGGAGTAAGATAAGCCATCATACCCGATGGAACAATAGGTTCATTTACAGGAATATAGCCATCATTATCAGGCATTGCTGAGTCCATAAGGTTAAGAGCCACACGCTCAAACCTTATTTTATCACTAGCACCTGATACACCGAACATAAGAATGAAATCGGGATTGAAGTCGTCAATTGCCTGACGTAGTACCTTAGGACCACGCCTAAAAGAGACAGGCAGTTGAAGTTTAACAACCTCGCCTCCTTCAACGGCATCAGGAAACGCCTTTACCATCTCCCAAGACGGATTTACATTATACTTTCCAAAGGGTTCAAAACCAGTCAGCAGGAGTTTCATACCTTATTTTTCTCAGATTTAAAAACGGTATCTGAATAGAACCTATAACCATAATCCTCTCCTACGATTCTATCCTTCATATCGTCTGGAACATCTTTTTTTATACCCGGCTCAAAATACTTTCCAAAAGCCTCAGCAATGGTCTTTGAAATTTGCGTTATTCTGTAATCCCAACAAGTAACACTCCAAGCAACCCTGATAGTGAATGCATTAGCCCTACTATCTATGTGTCGTGCAATATTCTTGGGGTTTGTTCCTGCGTGATAACGCTGTAAATCAGATGTCAAACCATATTTGGTCTCAATCTGAGACGAGAGTTCTCTCATCATACTATCAAACGTAGCGGTATCTTTGACGGTAAGGTTAGGAATATCATAATTATCCATCCCTATGGGACCGCCTACAATATAATGGAATTGAGTTGGATATACAGGTTCCTCACCACCAGATGCTGACAATAAGAAAACAACCCAACTGTCAGGACCTGTTATCAAACTGTTAATATCATCTAAAAACAGTCTGAGATTAGGTTCCCCATTCTCATCAGCAATATTGTAGTAGGAAAGGGATTTCCCCTTATCCTGTAATATCTCTTTGCTTACATAATTAAAACCGCCCATCTTGGCCAAGTAATATGCAACGTGACCAGTGGAAACTTCTGATACACTACTTGTTGATACAATTGTTACTTTTGAGTTTCTATTTATAAACCCTCCATACGGTCTATTAAGCATAAAGTGCTCAACAACCAATTTATCAAAAGGTTGTTCATCAACACAAAATGTTGTAGCAAGATTTTTAATTCTCAAATCGGAGCTACCTTTAACGGCGGCAAGTATTTCATCTATACTCAAATTATATTTTTGCTGAATTGTAGCAAATGGAACATACTGCGGTGTATGCAGCAATTTTGTATATCTGCACTGCACAAATTTGAAGCAATGCCTTATTTCTTCTGCCCACTGTTTGGAATCCGTTTCATGAGCATCCTTCTCCATTACCTCAGAGAATGCTGAAGCAACAAGACCTGCTGGGACTGCAAATATTGCTATGCCAAGAACACCTATAATACATGCAATAAGTCTTCCTATAAATGTTATTGGCGGAGTATCCGCAAATCCTCCAGGGTCTCCTATGTACTGAGCAAAAGCCCATAACACCGATGTCCAACCATTGTCATACACATCTGGTTGCACTTTATGCTCTACAAAGAACAGAATGAATGAAAGTAGCACTGTAATGATTGTCAAAAACTCAAGAGAGACCAATAGCTCATCTTTCTTTGAGCTCATTGCACGCTTCAATATTCCAAAGGCCTTTATGTAGCGGAATATGCGCATAAGACGTGCAATTCTTAAAGATTTGAGAGCCACATACGGCACTGGCATAAAGAAGTGCAGGTAGAACGGATAAGTTGATATCAAATCTATGAAGCCGTAGAATGAGAAACAATACCTCACCCTACCACGGAATCCGCTGTATTTGGGGTCAATCTGGTCAGCGGCCCAAATACGCAACGATACCTCTATGGTAAAGAATGCTGTGGTAAGGTAATCCACAACCATTAACCACACTCCGTATTTCTCTACTATGCTATCGTAGGTGGAGAGGAAAACCTCCAGCGTTGACAGTAGAATCAAACCAATAATGGCATAATCAACATAATTATGCCATTGTTTAGTATGCAGGTTATCGTCAAATACCCGTGCAAGCTCTTGCTTGAATGTTTCTGCAGACATTTATTTTTCTCTTTTCAAAGACTCTTTTGCAGATTCAATCTGGCGCTTGATAGATTCGATATGTCTGTCGTGACTGTCGGCATGGTCTATTTTAGATTTCTTATATGATGCCTTGCTTGATGGAGAGGATGCAGACTTTATTAAACGTGCATAATATTCATTATCATGTTTCTTTGCCTCTTTCTCCTTTGCTAAAGATGCTCTTAAATCAACTATTTTTTTCTTATAATACTCTTTACTCATAGTTGTAGATTTTATGGTTAATATAATGTTACTTAGATTCCCCTCTTGCAGCCTGACCTATGGTCAGTTTGTTATCAACGCATTTTTTCCCTGCAGGGTCTTTGATTTGAACTGTTATTCCGTATGTTTTATCAAAAAGTTTCTCAACATCCTTGACAAGCATTGAAGCCTTGATTTTTAGTTCAACATCTGAATGTGTATTCACAGTTTTTGACGTATGATTATTAAGCTGATTGATTGTCATATCACCGTCAGCAAGGACAGTTCCCTTATAAATTGCAAGAGTGCAACCAAATGCTTTTTTGAAATCAGCACACACTGTTTTTACCTTTTTACCCGGAGATATAGCAAACTCCGCATTGTTGAAATGATCCTTCAAATTGTTAATTAGTCCCATAATAAATTAAAATTAAATTGTTAAAAGTTATTTATCTACTACTGTATATTCCATTTTGAAATACTCTGTATTAGGTACTGCACTCACTGCTTCAAGCCAGATGTAATTGTTATAGCGCATACGCTCATTTTCAAAGGCAAGATAAATGGTTCTGTTCCCTTTTGACGGAATGCGACCGTTGCAAGACTGTGTACCAAGAGTAGAGTAGTCAACATTATATGAGAGTTTGGCGGCTGAAGCCCCATCTTGGAACAATTTTGCCTGAGCCGTATTGTAGAATACATACATATTTATATAGGCATCCTCTTCACGTAGAGGTATGTTCTCTCCAAGCAGAGTAGAAATAATCCCTGCACCACCGTGAGACTCATATACAGGCAATCCAAGCAGTTTAACCCTCCTATATGAAAGTTCCATTTTGTCATAAAAATCACCGTCTGAACTACGGTCTCCCTCATTTGTTGAGATACGAAGTGAATAGAGTATATCTGTAGCCCCCGATGGTATCTGAACGGCAACCAATGCTCTTGCTGAGCCGGAAAATGCTGCCTTGAGTTGTCCACGCAATGTGAATTTCTTTGGCTCCTCAAACAAGTTTTTCATTGAGA
>JAKSNX010000060.1 GCA_024405815.1 Paludibacteraceae bacterium
ATTGTGGATAACACATTCCCTACCCCTATAAACTGCCGTCCGTTTGAGTTTGGAGCAGACATAGTAACCCACTCCACCACCAAGTATATGGACGGACACGCAATGACCGTAGGCGGTGCCATAGTGGATAGCGGTAATTTTGATTGGGAGAAATACCACGATAAATTTCCTGGTCTTACAGAGCCAGACCCATCTTATCATGGACTTGCATACACCCAAAAATTTGGCAAATTGGCGTTTATAACTAAAGCCACCAGCCAGCTTATGAGAGATTTAGGCTCAATTCAAGCCCCACAAAACGCATTCCTGCTTAATGTAGGTTTGGAAACATTGCACCTTAGAGTTCCAAAACACTGTGAGAATGCACAGAAAGTTGCAGAATATTTAGAGAAACAGCCACAAGTGGCTTGGGTTAACTACTGCGGACTACCAAGCAGTCCATACTATAAATTGGCTCAAAAGCAATTTAAGGACGGACAATCGTGCGGTGTTGTAACCTTTGGGCTTAAGGGTGGCAGAGATATTGCCATTAAGTTTATGGATAGTCTTAAACTCTGCTGCATAGCAACACACGTGGCAGATGCCAGAACATGTGTGCTTCACCCTGCAAGCCATACACATCGTCAGTTGTCTGATGAGCAGTTACTTGCCGCAGGCATACAACCCGATTTAATTCGTTTCTCTGTAGGAATAGAAGATATTGATGATATTATTGCTGACATAAATCAAGCACTACAACAAGCCTTACAGTCATGCCAGTAAACATTCCCAAAGGACTACCTGCAATAGAGACTCTTAAAAAAGAGAATATATTTGTAATGGATAACGAGAGAGCCAGCGGACAGGATATCCGCCCTCTTAAGATAGCCATTGTAAACCTTATGCCTCTTAAAATAACCACAGAGACAGACCTTATAAGGTTACTTTCAAACTCTCCATTGCAGCTTGAGATTGATTTTATAAAGTTAAAGAGCCATACCTCCAAAAACACCCCTATAAAACACATGCAGATGTTTTATAAGACTTTTGAGAGCATCAAGGCACAAAAATATGACGGAATGATTATTACAGGTGCCCCTGTAGAGCAACTTAATTACTCCGATGTAACCTATTGGAATGAAATAACTGAAATCTTTGATTGGGCACGCCATAATGTAACATCTACGCTATATATATGCTGGGCGGCACAGGCAGGACTTTACCACTACTACAATATACCTAAATATGACCTTGACAAGAAGATGTTTGGCGTATTCAAGCATACAGCACTTGACAAGAAAAACCACATATTCCGCGGCTTTGATGATGAATTTTACGTTCCTCACAGCCGCCATACAGAAATAAGACGTAAGGATATAGAGAAGGTTAAAGGGCTTAAGATATTATCAGAGTCAGAAGAGTCAGGGGTTTATATGGTTATGGGCAGAAACGGACGTGAACTATACCTTACAGGTCATTCAGAGTACTCCCCTCTTACACTTGATGCAGAGTATAAGCGTGATTTGGCAAAAGGGCTGCCTATAGAGATGCCTAAACACTACTACAAGGATGACAACCCTGATTTGGAGCCTATTGTACGATGGAGAAGCCATGCAAACCTACTGTTTACAAATTGGCTTAACTACTTTGTTTACCAAGAAACACCTTATAATATTGAGTCCATTGAATAATGGAAATTGAACTATTATCACCGGCAAAGAATGCAGATATTGGCATTGAAGCCATACTGCATGGTGCCGATGCGGTTTATATAGGAGCATCAGATTTTGGTGCCAGAAAAGCGGCGGGAAACTCAATAGAGGATATTAAGCGGCTTGTGGATTTTGCACATATCTACAGTGCAAAAGTTTATGTTACAGTTAATACCATTATTAAAGATTCTGAAATAAAAGAAGTAAGCAATCTGATTACAGAACTATACAATATAGGTGTTGACGCACTTATAGTACAGGATTTTGGCATTCTTAAAATGGATATACCAACCATTGCCCTGCACGCAAGCACCCAAATGCACAACACCACTCCAGAGAAAGTAAAATTTCTTGAAGACGCAGGTTTCTCACAGGTGGTACTTGCAAGAGAGTCTGCAAAACAAGATATTATTGACATTCACAACGCCACAAGCGTAAGACTTGAAGCATTTGTACATGGAGCGTTATGCGTAAGTTACAGTGGCAGGTGTTATGCAAGTGAGGCTCTATGCTCACGTAGCGCAAACCGTGGAGAGTGTGCACAGATTTGTCGTCTTCCGTTTCAGTTACAAGATGCACAAGGTCATAATCTTGGCACATACCACTGGCTATCACTAAAAGACATGGAACATAGTTCAGATTTAGAAGATATGATAGCATCTGGAGTGTCATCATTTAAAATAGAGGGAAGACTTAAAGATGCCGATTATGTTAAGAATGTTACCGCTTATTATAACAATAAGTTAAATGAAGTCTTAGCAAAACACCCTGAATTAAAACGCTCATCAGACGGCAGAAGCACCGTAAATTTTACTCCAAACATAGAGAAAACATTTTTCCGTAAAGGTACAACATATTTTTATAATGGAAGAAGTGCCGATATAAGTTCAATTTACACTCCCAAATCTCAAGGCGAATATATAGGTACTGTAAAATCTGTAAACGGAAAGCACTTAACCATCTATACAGAAAAAGAGCTTCACAACGGAGACGGACTTTGCTTTTTTGACCAAAAAAATCAATTCTACGGCTTTAGATTAAATACTGCAGTAAATAAAGTTTTCCAAAACGGAAAACTTATCAGTTCAGAATGTGATACTTTTGAGGAAGTTCCCTTATACGTTGGATGTAAACTTAGCAGAAACTTTGACATTAAGTTCAACTCTGTTTTAAGCAAACCTACTGCCAAAAGAAAAATAGACATTGATATAGTTTTTGAAAATTGCACACTTACAGTTACAGACGGAATAAACACAATCTGTGAAACTATTGACACAGAAAAAGTCAAAGCAGATAAAAATCAGAGTGAAAACATAAAGTCTGTTCTCTCCAAATTAGGAGACACTCCGTATAATGCAGTCTCAGTAAAAGTAAATACAGACTATTTCTTTCCTATCAGTTTAATATCAAGTGCAAAACGTAATGCAGTAGATAAACTCACCAAATTAAGACAAACAAAAGCATTTGAGAGCAGAGAGAAATTTTCTGTAAAAAACAACTCTGCAATCTACCCCACAGATAAAGCGGACTACACAGAAAACATATCCAACACTCTTGCCAAGAGATATTATACGGAGCATGGTGTAAGTGTGGCTGAAAATGCATTTGAGCTGATTCAGCCAAAGCGAATAGTGCCTATTATGTATTGCAAATACTGTATTCGCTATACTATGGGAGCATGCAGGCTACATAAAGATGGACAAATCAAGGAGTTACAAGAGCCATTACACCTAATATACAAGAATTATTACCTGCGTCTTGAGTTTGACTGCAAAAACTGCATGATGAAAGTGTATAAAGAATAATTTTTTTTGTAAATTTGCAACTTATTAAATTTAAGTTATGATGACTTCTAAAGAGATTCGTAAGTCCTTTCTGGACTTCTTTGCATCAAAAGGGCATAAGATTGTGCCTTCAGCACCAATGGTTATTAAAGATGACCCTACCCTAATGTTCACAAATGCCGGTATGAACCAGTTTAAGAATGTGATATTGGGTAATGACCCTATTCAATATTCAAGAGTTGCAGACTCTCAAAAATGTTTACGTGTTAGTGGCAAGCATAATGACTTGGAAGAGGTTGGGCACGATACATACCACCACACCATGTTTGAGATGCTTGGAAACTGGAGTTTTGGAGATTATTTTAAGGAAGAGGCAATATCATGGGCTTGGGAGTATCTTACCGAGGTTCTTAAACTTGATAAAGACCGCCTTTACGCTACAGTATTTGAGGGGGCAAGGGCTGAAGGTCTAAAACGTGACGATGAGGCTGCCGAGATTTGGGCTAAATATCTGCCAGAGGACCGTATAATTAACGGTAATAAGCACGATAACTTTTGGGAGATGGGCGATACGGGACCATGCGGACCTTGTTCAGAGATTCACATTGATTTACGAAGTGATGAGGAAAGGGCTAAAATAGCCGGAAGAGACCTTGTAAACAAGGATAATCCACAGGTTATAGAGATTTGGAACAATGTGTTTATGCAGTACAACCGTATGGCAGACGGACACTTGGAGCAGTTACCTAAGAAAGTTATTGATACAGGTATGGGATTTGAGCGTCTATGTGTTGCTGTTCAAGGTAAAAAATCAAACTACGATACAGACGTGTTCCAACCGCTGCTAAAGGCTGTTGGAGAAATATGCAGTTGTCAGTACGGTAAAGATGAAAAGACAGATGTGGCTATGCGTGTTATCGCAGACCATATCCGTACCATAGCGTTTGCCATTACAGACGGTCAGTTACCATCTAATGCAAAAGCAGGATATGTTATACGACGCATTCTAAGGCGTGCTGTCCGTTACGGTTACACATTCTTAGGTCAGAAAGATGCATTCATGTATAAACTTATTCCTGCCCTTATTGATAATATGGGAGACGCTTATCCTGAACTATCTGCCCAAAAAGATT
Organism: Paludibacteraceae bacterium; assembly: GCA_024405815.1. Lineage (GTDB taxonomy): Bacteria > Bacteroidota > Bacteroidia > Bacteroidales > Paludibacteraceae > Enterocola. The sequence continues at coordinate 4,609 of JAKSNX010000060.1, forward strand.
TGATTATAAAGGTTATCACCGATGAGGAGAACGCATTTCTGCGTACACTTGACACTGGTATCCGTTTGCTTGATAAAATAATGGCAGAGACAAAGAAACGTGGTGCAGGTCAGATAACAGGTGTTGATGCATTCACCCTTTATGATACATTCGGGTTCCCTATTGACCTTACCCAGCTGATTCTTAAAGAGAACGGGCTTTTTGTAAACATTGACGATTTTAATGCTGAAATGCAGAAACAAAAAGACCGTGCACGTAATGCAGCCGCCACAGACCTTGGAGACTGGGTTACACTTGAAGAGGGAGATACCAAGTTTGTAGGATATGACCAAACTGAGGCTGAAACAAAAATCCTAAGATACAGAAAAGTATCTCAAAAAGGCAAGGATTACTATCAGATAGTATTGTCAGTAACACCGTTCTACGCTGAAATGGGTGGTCAGATTGGTGATACAGGATATTTGGAGAGTGCAAATGAGAAGATTGAGATTGTGGATACCAAGCGTGAAAACAACTTGCCTGTTCATATAGTAAACAAGATGCCTGAGAACCCTACATCGGCGTTTGTAGCCAAAATAGACAAGGAACGCCGTGGGGCAATTGAGGCAAACCATAGTGCAACCCACTTACTACAGGAGGCACTACGCTCAATACTTGGCACGCACGTAGAGCAGAGAGGCTCTTTTGTATCGTCTAAATGTCTTAGATTTGACTTCTCTCACTTTGAAAAACTGACACAGGAGCAGATTAAGGCTGTAGAGTTTGCCGTAAACAAGAAAATCAGAGAGAACATTGCTCTTGATGAGTATCGTGATGTTCCTATCGCCGATGCTAAGAAACTGGGTGCTATGGCATTGTTTGGCGAGAAGTACGGCGATAAGGTAAGGGTTATAAAATATGGCTCATCTGTTGAACTTTGCGGTGGAACACATGTAAAAAGCACTGGCAAGATAGGCTTGTTCAAAATAGCCACAGAGACCTCAATTGCGGCAGGTATCCGCAGAATAGAGGCCTCCACAGGCTACCAATCAGAGCTTATGGTAAACGATTTACAGAATGCCATTGCCATACTGTCAGAGATGATGAACAATGCACCCGATATAAAGAGTGCCGCTAAAAAGATTTTAGACGACAACGCAGACCTTCACAGACAGTTAGAGGAATTTAAAAACAAGCGTATAGACCAAATCTGTGACAATATGCTTTCAATGTCAGAAGAGATTCACGGAGTTAAGGTTATGTCGTACGTAACAGAGGAGAATCCTGAGGTGTTCAGAGGCGCTATTTCTAAAATGAGAGACAAACTCTCTAATGAGAAAATCCTTGTAGCCGTAGGAACAAAATTCCAAGAGAAACCTACACTAGTGGTATTCTTGTCAAAACCACTTGTAGAGGCTGGCTTTAATGCAGGTAATCTTGTAAGAGAGGCTGCCAAATACATACAGGGCGGCGGTGGCGGTCAACCACATTTTGCTATGGCAGGTGGCAAATATGCCAACGGACTTGATGAGGCAATTGATTCTGTGGTTAAGGCTGTAGTTGGAATATAAGATATCCTTTAGATATAAAGTTAATTATATCAGAAGCTATCATTGCTTCCTCTGATAACTCTTTTGCAGCAAAATCTCCTGCAAGTCCATGCAGGAACACTCCTAAACGAGCCGCATCGTAGGGCTTGTATCCTTGTGCAAGAAGCCCTGTAATAATACCAGATAGCACATCACCACTGCCGGCTGTAGCCATTCCGCTATTGCCGGTTGTGTTTATAAAAACAGTTCCATCGGTGTCTATCACAGCGGTTCCAGCACCTTTTAATACAACAATAACTTTATGTTCTCTTGCAAACCTACAAGCCTCTGCTATCATATCCTCTCTACCACCTGTAAAGCCTGTCAATCGGGTGAATTCCATAGGATGAGGGGTGAGTATGGCGTTCTCTGGAATAAGATTCTGCCATTTTTGCTCCGCAATTATATTTAGAGCGTCTGCATCTAAGAGCATTGGTACAAGTGTATGCTTTAACATAAAACGCAGATAACGGCTTGTCTCCTCATTTTTACCCAATCCAGGTCCGCAACCTACAGCACTATATAGATTAGGGTCTGGAACCTCTGTCTTATATATAGCCTCTGGCACTGAAATTTGCATAATATCAAGTCCGCAATCGGGTCCGAGAACATAGCACAGCCCCACTCCGCTTCTAAGACATGCCTTTGAACTAAGTACAGCCGCACCCATCATACCTTTACTGCCCGCATATAATAATGCCCGTCCAAATGTACCTTTATGTGCATCTGTCGGGCGTGCCTTATATAGTGATTTTGCAATATCAAATGTTATCTCATTCATCGGCAAACAGATTAAGTTCCTTGCGTATCTCAGCTAATTCATTTTTTATTTTAAGCAGTTCATCAACCACATTAATGCCTGATATATTCTCAAGATAAGTATGTTTCTTATCCTTTAAATGCAATTTTGCACCTTCTATGGTCATTCGCTTCTCCTTTAGCAGATATTGCACTATACGCAACTGCTGAATATCATCGTTGGTATATATTCTATGACCTCTTGTATTAACTTTTGGCTTTATATTAGGAAATTCACGCTCCCAAAAACGCAGTTGTGACGCATTAACGTCCAACATTTTGGAAACCTCGCCTATCGAGTAATATAATTTACCTGAGCCAAACATCAAAGCATCTCTTTAATAACCTTTAATATACCCTCTGTATCAATGCCTACAAGACCATACAGTTGGTCTGGCAAACCATGCTCTACAAAAGAATCCGGGAGTCCTAATCTTTTAACCTTTACAGACAGATTATTATCGGCAAAAAACTCTAACACAGCACTGCCAAACCCACCGTTAAGCACACCATCTTCTATTGTGATAACCTCTTGGTATTTTGCGGCAATATCTTTAAGCAGCTCTGAATCAAGCGGCTTTACAAAACGCATATTATACAGACCTACTTTTGCCATATCTGATTCTGACAGAGAGTCTATGGCTTTTTTAGCAGCATAACCTATAGGACCAAGGGTAAGCACCGCTATTTTACTACCATTTTTTATGCACTCACCCTTGCCTATAGGAATCTCCTTAAACGGAGCGTTTTTCCAATCCACACCAATTCCTTTACCTCTTGGATACCTTATTACAAAAGACCCTTTATCTGGTAACTGAGCCGTGTACATAAGGTTACGTAACTCTATTTCATTGATTGGTGAAGATATTATAAGATTTGGAATAGGTCTAAGATATGCAATATCAAATGCTCCATGGTGTGTAGGTCCGTCTTGCCCCACAAGTCCGGCACGGTCAAGACACAGCACCATATTAAGGTTCTGCAACGCCACATCGTGGATTATATTATCGTATGCACGCTGCATAAAAGATGAATATATATTGCAGAAAGGCATCATACCCTCTTTTGCAAGACCTGCTGAGAATGTAACCGCATGACCCTCAGCTATTCCCACATCAAATACCCGATGTGGCATTTTATCCATCATTATATTCATAGAGCAGCCTGTAGGCATGGCTGGCGTAATTCCAATAATCTTTTCATTCCTCTCAGCCAACTCTACAAGTGTATGTCCAAACACATCTTGATACCTTGCTATACCAGATTTATCAGACTTGATGCGTTCTCCTGTCTCCCTTACAAACAAGCCTGGAGCATGCCAAATGGTAGCATCTTGCTCTGCAGGTCCGTAACCCTTACCTTTTATAGTTTTTATATGTAAAACTTTAGGACCTTCAAAATCCTTAATATCATTAAGAACCTTTACAAGCTGACTTACATCGTGTCCGTTCACCTGACCAAAGTATCTTATGTTCAAACCCTCAAATATATTATGCGAACCCGATGCTACATTCTTAATAGAATTGCCCATTCGCACCAATTTATTCCTCTTATTGTCATTCATCAACCCAACTTTTTTAAGCAAGTGATAGGTCTTGAATCTTATGTTATTATAGAACTTGGAAGTGGTTATATCTGTAAGGTACTTGCTCATACCGCCAACAGGCATATCAATAGACATGTTGTTATCATTAAGTATAATGAGCAGATTGTTTGGATTTACACAAACATTGTTAAGCCCCTCAAATGCAAGACCGCCTGTAAGAGCCCCGTCACCTATTACGGCTATAACCTTACCGTCATTATGCTCCATCTGGTGAGCCACAGAAATGCCAAGTGCGGCAGATATGGAATTAGAGGCGTGACCCGATACAAAAGCGTCATACTCACTCTCCTTAGGGTTAGGGAATCCGCTTATGCCATGGAATTTACGGTTAGTGCAGAACACAGCCCTACGCCCTGTAAGTATCTTATGTGCGTATGCCTGATGACCTACGTCCCACACTACCTTATCATCGGGTGTATTAAACACATAATGAAGAGCCACAGTAAGTTCCACCACCCCAAGACTTGATGCCAAATGCCCTGGATTAACAGATAACTCATCAAGTATAAATCCGCGCAACTCATCGCAGAACTGCGGCAACTGAGACTTACCCAACTTGCGTAAATCTGCCGGATACTCAACTGAATTTAGTAACGGATACTTGTTTTCCATTATAGGGGAAGCACTCTCTTTGTAAAATTATGCAAATATAGTAAATTATACCGACAAATAATTGTATCTTTGTGCAATATTTAACAATAAATATCAACACCTCAAACAACAACTGACCAAGTAATGATTTTAAGCACGGTAGTAAAAACTGAATCAGACCTAAGGATAGACCATCAGAACAAAATCTTGTTTTTAGGTTCATGTTTTGCACAGAACATATCTGACAAAGCTGTCTATTATGGTTTTAATGTTTGCCATCCGTTTGGTGCCATATATAATCCCGCATCTGTGCTTAAATGCCTTAACATACTTAAAAACCGTTCATTAGTGTCAGAGTCAGATTTAATACCCGATAGGCACCTGTTCAGCCACTATGATTTTCATAGCAAATACTCCGATACTGACAAAAGTGATGCGGTAAAAAAAATGAACGATGCGGTGTGTAACGGACACAAGTTCTTTAATGATGCTGATTATATAATAATTACTTTTGGAACTACAGGCATATACAGATTAAAGAGTAGCGGAATGGTGGTTGCAAACTGCCATCACACAGACCAAAAAGAGTTTATCAGAGAAAATTTGTCAATAGATTGGATTACTGATAATTACACCACTTTTGTAAATCAGTTCCCAAACAAACGGTTCATATTTACTGTAAGTCCCATAAGGTATCGCAAAGACGGCTACCACCAGAGTAAACTTAGTAAGGCCACACTGCTTATTGCTATAGACCGTATCTGCTCACAAAATGCAAACTGCTCATATTTCCCAAGTTACGAGATTATGGATGACGAACTTCGCGACTACCGTTTTTATGCCGCAGATATGATTCACCCATCAGCTGTAGCCATAGACTATATATGGGAAAAGTTTGCTGACACATATTTTACAGAAGAAACAAAACTTAAATGCAAAGAATTTGAA
>JAKSNX010000061.1 GCA_024405815.1 Paludibacteraceae bacterium
TAAACAGAGTTCTCGTCATAGCTTCCGCCCCTTACGCTATACTGAGAAGAGAGTTCGTTTGTAGAACTTACACCTTGGAATGTTTTTAGCAAGCCCTCTATACCGCCTGTAACAGAAGGTGTGATATTTATAGTGCTTATATCCACCTTCTCTGCTGTGGTTAGTTGCAGAGCCTCTCCTCTAATCTCCACATCCTCTAATTCTGTATTGTCTATCTCCAATTTAACATCATACCTATATGAAAGTTTGACATTGGCATGACGCTGAAACTTCATTTTTTGAGGCACATATCCTACGTATGAATAGACCAAGGTTAGAGAGTCTCTCTGGACTATCATAGTGTATCTACCCTGCTCATCTGTAAACACATGGTGGATTTTATCTACTGTATATACATCGGCATGGGCAAGCAGGTCTCCGTTCTCATCTCTGACAAACCCCCATATAGTGTAATCAGCAATCTTTTTAGCGGCATTTGTTAACATTGGGAATGCCGCCATTAGAGATAACATTAGTATGATACACCTATATTTCACTTATTTATAACGGAATATACTTTATAAAATTGTAAATTTTGCGTATTTAAGCAGTAGAACTTTTCTACCCTCGCTGTCAAAATCAACAGTAACTCTTGTATCTTGTCCAAAACCTTCAACAGATGTAACCACACCGTTTCCAAATCTTTGATGGTTTATTCTTGTTCCCACTTTCAAACCCGATGTGGCACCATTATCCACCTTTTTAGGTTCATCTATATGCACAGAGCCTATCCTTGTAAGATTTCTACGAATTTCCGGTTTAGGTTGCGGAACAGTATTTATTATAGGACGGCTCATACGTGTAAAAAAAGACTCATCCTGCCTTGAGAAATCAATCCTTTTACCACCTCCTACATTGGTTTCTTGTATAAATCTTCTATCTATCTCCTTAATAAATCTGCTACGTGACGGATATTCCATTTTGCCATTGCGGAATCTGGAATCTGCATAACTGATAGTACAACTCCGTTTTGCTCTTGTTATGGCTACATACATAAGGCGGCGTTCCTCCTCTAACTCCCTGTTATCAAGCATGGCAGACTGACAAGGAAACAGACCCTCCTCCGCACCTGCTATATATATATGTTTAAACTCAAGACCTTTAGCGGCGTGAATTGTCATAAGAGTAACCTTAGGCATATCTCCGGCATCTTCATCAGCATCTGTAAGTAGCACAACGCTGTTAATGTAATCATAGATATCTATATTATCATCGCCACTACGCACACCGTCCTCCACAAACTGCTTAATGGCACTCAATAACTCACGCACATTGTCTCGCTTGCTCTCCAACTCCGCTTTAGTATCTGCATCAAGTGCATCCATTATCCCCGTAGTGCAAACAACCTCCTGTGCCAATGCGTTTGCGTCCATTGTGGTACGCTTATCTTGATAATCACGTATAAGTGAGGCAAATGCAGTAAGTTTTTTTGCAGTCCCAGCATTAACATCAAGTGCATATTTCAGTGGATTCTCAACCACAGAGAACATACTTACGCCTTGTGTGTGTGCAACCTCTGCAACCTTAGCCATGGTAGTGCCACCTATACCACGTGCAGGCTTGTTTATAATCCTTACAAGCGATACCTCATCTGCAGTGTTTACTATAAGTTTAAGATATGCAAGCACATCCTTAATCTCTGCACGTTGGTAAAAAGAGTGCCCGCCATAAACCACATAAGGGATATTGGCTGAGTGCATATATTCCTCTAATACACGCGATTGGGAATTTGTGCGATATAATACGGCAAAATCAGAATAAGAATCTCCCGTAATTGTACGGGTACGTTTAATATTGGATGTTATGAACTCTGCCTCTCCACGGTCTGATGAGGTTTCAACTGCATGAATCTTATCGCCAACCTCATTTTCTGAATAGACCTCTTTTGCTATTTGCCGCACATTGCATTTTATTATGGAATTTGCAGCAGCCACTATGTTTTGGGTTGAACGGTAGTTTCTCTCCAATTTAAATGTTTTAGCCTCTGGGTAATTGGCGGTAAATTTAAGTATATTATCAATATTAGCTCCTCTGAATGAGTATATGCTCTGTGCATCATCACCAACCACACAAACATTATGGTGTTTCACTGCCAAACGTCTTATTATAGAGTATTGTGCAAAATTTGTATCTTGATACTCATCAACTAATATAAACTGAAATCTGTTTTGGTATTTTTCAAGAATGTCAAGATGGTTAGCAAACAGCTGGTCTGTAAGCAGAAGCATATCATCAAAATCTATTGAATTTGACGCACGCTTACGGTTTTCATACTCTTTATAGATATCTCCTAAACGTATAAGCGGACCATCGGGTTTATAATTATCATATCCTATCAGAGCATTCTTAGCCATAGATATCTTACCCGATACAGAGCCATGCTTGTACAATTTATCATCAAGGTGCATATCCTTTATTATATCCTTGATAAGTTTCTTGGAGTCATCGGCATCCATTATGGTGTAATCCTTTTGCAAACCTACCGCCTCAGCCTCTGTACGTAGTATTTTAGCAAATATGGAGTGGAATGTCCCCATATTCAACATTCTTGCAGATTTCTCATCAACCATAGCAGCCACACGCTCTTTCATCTCCTTAGCCGCCTTATTGGTAAAGGTAAGTGCTAAAATGTTATATGGTTTCAACCCTACGACATCTATCAGATATGCAACCTTACAGGTAAGCACCTTAGTCTTACCAGAGCCGGCACCAGCTATTACTAATGACGGTCCGTCATTATACATAACAGCTTGTTTCTGACTATCGTTTAAAGTATCCATATTCAAACTTTCACTAAAAAAGGCGACACTATAAAAAGCATCGCCTTTTATGTACGTGCATTAAATTATATTAATAGAATGTAATTCTGTTATCTATAATATTTGCAGATTTCTCCAAACTGCTATATACCATATATCTATATGGTCTGCGTGAAGAGAGCTGTCCTATTTGTGACGCAGCATCAAACTCACCTGCCTCATTTTGTGACACAACCTTTACAGCATATACACCATTGTTACCTTTTATAATTTGAGGTGCACTTTCCGGGGTCATGCAAGATACCACAGCCACTAATTTAGGCTCCATACCTATACCTGAAACATATTGTGAGTTCAATGTTACATTTGAGGTGTTAAGCACAGCACCTGTAGAGGCAATATCACCATTAGATAGTTTAGTCTGAATATCTGCGGCTATAGTCTCTCCCTTTTTCTGTTTCTTAACCTCAGATATAATCTGCTCCTCTACATCTTCAAGTGATTTGAATCCCTCTTTATCTATATTAGACAGCGCGGCAACCACAAATTTATCTCCGCACTCAAACACCTTATCTGCCACATCACCCTCATTGTTTTCAAATGCCCAACGTATTATTTGCCTTGAATCTTTTATATCAGCAATTTTATTATCTGCGGCACTAACTGTATAAGAGCGTACAAACTGACCTTTTGCAGCATCTGCATTAGACTCAAACTTCTCTATATCATTATTCTGTGCCATATACTGGCTGGCATCATTAAATATGGTTCCTATGGTTTGGGAACTTGCCTCCACTGTACGTTGAAGCACACACAATTTAACCTTAGCCACTGGCTTTGTTTTCTCTGTAACCTCTATTATCTGTATTGCTTGACCCATAGGTAGTTCAAATGCCTTGCCTACGGTACCCTTAATACATGCAGAAGAGAATTCTTTATCATAATCGCCGTCTTTAAGCCAACCAAGTTCACCACCAGCGGCACCAGTACCTGCTTTGGAGAACTGTTTTGCCAAAGATGCAAAATCAGCACCACCGGCAATCAGTTTAAGCAGACTGTCTGCAACTGTCTTTGTCTTTTCATCGGAACCTTCCTGCACAAGTATATGACGTACTTTTGCTGAATCAGAAGCAGAAATTCCTGTCTCAACTATACGTGCCATCTTGTATGTATTACCAAAAAGCTGTGGTCCAAATGTATCACCTGCTTTTCCGCTAAATGCAAAATCAGATAAATCAGAATCCACATTAGCTTTGCTTTGTGCTACGTCTGTATATCTTGTATCAGAATTCTGATTGCATACAGCTATATACTCATCGCTTGTAAAGAACTCATCCTTAATACCGTTTATCCACTCCTGAACATCAGTAAAATCTGATTCTGAAGGTACTACATCGTATGTTAGAATTTTTATAGTACGACTCTCCGCATCATTGTAATACTTGTTCTTATTCTCTTTATAGTATTTCTTTATCTCACTTTTATCTGCGTTAATGGTAGAGTCTGCTATAGATGTGTATGGTGTTACAGTGTATGCTATATCTGCACTCTTGTTACCGTCAAAATTGTATTTGGCATCCAAATTGTTTATATTGATTGACGCACCTATCAATGCATTATATTTATCCTCAAGTAATTGGTTCTTTACGGTACGCTGTACAAATGACCAATATTTGGCAATATCGCCGTTAGGTTCATTATCTACAGCATGAAGAAGCTGGAATAGAATTTCCTTGTCAAAACCGCCCTTCTGCTGATTATAGAAGAGAGACAGTTGGCTCAACATAGGATGAGGTGCATCTCCAGTAAGATTTTGAGCCATCTCATCATCAGAAATCACAATTCCCAATTTCTCACAACTCTTACCTAAAATAATCTCCTTTACGTAACTGTTCCAAACAGCAGTCCTTATCTGCTCATTATATTGGTCTGGAAGAGAGCTCTGCCCCATTTCCACTTTATAGAATGAGGTCATCTCATCTATACGTTTCTCATAATCCATAATGTTAATCTCTTCTCCGTCAACCTCTGCCACCTTCTGACGTGACGTACCAAAAATGGAGTTGAAATCAACCATACCAATGATAAATAAAAGCATAGCCACACCTATCACTATAGATAAAAGCACGCCTTTCTGTCTGATTTTCTCTAATGTTGCCATATATCAATAATTTTAATTTACAATTTAGAGTGCGAAGATACAAAATTTTTAGATATGTACCTTAATTTTTAACCATATTTTTTTCTGAAACAGCAGTTGAATCTCTGTTTTCCTCAGCATCAATGGGAATTATTCCTGTAGGATTAAGAATTGTATATTTTGAAAGTCTTGTATTTGACTCAAAACCAACCCCGTTTATAATCTTATCAGACTGAGTGACTTTAATGTTTTTGCTTGTATGTATTCTATTCTCTTTCTGTTTAATGTAAAGAAGCTCTGTCTCAAATGTCTCGCCATCAAGGTTCATAGCCTTTACATTGCCCACAAGCACCCAGCTATCCTTTTTATTGTAATAAATGGCAGAGTCTGCATCCACCTTGGCAAACACATCAAGATTCTCATCAAACTTCTCAAAATGTATTCCTTGGGGAAAAAGCCAATTTGGTTCTGACGCCTTATCCCACACCACCCACTCAGGAGACTCTATCCTATAACGGGTGATGCCTGAATCAGACACCACCGTAGATACATCCCAAACATGAAGTGACGGTACGGAATCACGTACCGCCACAAGTGCTTGGTTTGACTTGACTTTTCTGCCACACGATGCCAAACAAAGCAGAATAATAGCAAATGCTACAGGTATTCTCTTAGTCACGACAACGGACAGACTCATTAATCCAGCCTCCGATATGGAAGGTTTCACCTACTTTAAGCTCAGGTTTAAAGAACACATCCTCTTTAGTTGGATAGTATTTACGGAATTGATTGATTAAAGCTTGTGCCTCTTCTGCACAATCAGGGTCAACTGCTTTAGCTTTCTCCAATTTATCTACAGCCGCCCAATATACAGTTTTGGCAAGAATTTTATCGTCAGAATAAGGATTGTGTTTAGGGTCTGCATACATACGTGCAAGTGCTATATATGGCTTGCCCTGATTTGGTGCATATTGAATGGCTTTGAGTGCGGCTGCCTTAGCATCGGCGTACTTATCTTGAGTCATCAGGATACCGGCAATAATATACTGATAATCATACCTTATTGAATCATTCTCCGCACTTTCATCTAATAGGGTTATAGCCTCATTAAAGAAATCCAATGCCTGTGCATACTCCTCTTTCTTTATAGCCTGATAGCCACAGCCTGCTGCAGTCTCAGAAGACGGATTAAGCTTATGTGCCTTAGCTGACGCACTAAAATAGACATCACTCTCTGTACAGTTGGCACCCTTATACAATTTGATTATAGCAGTAAGGTCCACAACATTATTTGTATTGGCTTCAACCTTAGATGCAAACACTCCGTCAAGTGTAGCACAATCTGCGGCACCAGACTTAACAAATATTGAGTTTACATTACTCAACGTGGCTTTGTATGCATCTTTTGTCTTTTCTTCTCCAAGAACGATACTACCCTCAAGAATTCTTGCAACTTTAAGGAAATCATTTATGAAACTCTCCTTATATTTTTCTGTATCTGATTGATATTGTTTCTCTTTCATTCTGAAATAATAGTCAACAACAGCTGCCTCTGAAGCAGAGCCTCTGTCTGTTATAGACATCTCCAACCAAGGCAACACAACATCAAGCATATTAGGGTCACCAGACAACTCTATATAGTCAATAGCCTGACGACCACGTATATAGGATTCAGGGTACTTTTTATCATTACCAAAATATTGGATTCTCTTCTCATAGCACTCCATAAGAAGCTTGAACCAATCCTGTTTTTTAGCCTTGTCCTTTTCTTGTGACATCTTATACTTAATTAAGAATGCACCGTTATTGTAAAGGGTTCTGCCTGCGGCTTGAGGACACTCATCGTAAATTATTTTAAAACTGTTATAAGCATCATCGTATGCCTTAATTTTATAATAACTGCTAAGAAGGCTTACCTGCTCCAAACAACGGATACTATCTTCTCCAGTACCAAATTTACTACCATCGTCAATAGCTTTTACTGCATGAGCAGAAGTGGCTGTCAAAATAAATGCACCTGCCACTAAAAAAATTCTAAAAGTTTTCATAATAATTTTATAATAAAGTTAAGATAATCAATTTAGCCTACGCTTTACAAACCATCTCTCGTTCAATGATATATCCAGTCCGAACTTAAAATAATCCTCCGCTAATCCTATTGTACTTATGCCTCCCCGATGTCCATATTCCAAAAACACATTTATGGTTGACATTGCATTGAACAGAGGGAATCCCAAACCCGCAGTTATAGCAAACTCATCATAATAGTATCCGTTAATTTTAGTGTATGCCTTACCATAATTGGCACCAAATCTGAATCTCATGTTCTCACCATATTTCTTAGAACCAGCCCTTGGCGTATATTCAACTCCCACAGAGATTTTAAAATTTGATTTCAGTGTGTCTGTAACGCTGTAATACCTTGCACTTGAAAAATCACACCACTGAAAATCAGCACCTAACCATACCTTGTCCAAAAATCTGTAAGTTGCTCCCACTCCTATTGTATGAGGAAAGTCAAAACTATACTTTGTATTATCTTCTGTTGTATAATTGGTTACTGTACGTATTTGACTATCTATAAGCATAGGAAGTTTAATGGAGTATGTGGCACCTATGGTTAGTTCGTCTTTTTTTATAGGTTGGTGATACAATACGCCAACATCACACAAAAAGGTGGTACAATGAAGGTTTTTCTCCTGAATTGTAGTGGTATATAACGGGTGATTAGGGAATGTAACGGTTCTTGTATGTGTAACATTACCAAACATATATTTTCCGTTAACACCTATTGACACCCTATCTAAAATATCAAACGCTATACCTAAATACACCTGAGTAAAGCCACCCGAGCCTGTAAAAGCCTGTTTTACAGTAGTAATGCTATCACCTGTAATATAGTTATGCATTGAGTTATCTGTTTTAGAATAATCATAACCTACAAGTGTATAAGGCATAAGTCCCACACTAAGACCTATAAATTTACAGAGAGGTAGTTGAAACGCCACATACTCCACCTGTCCTTTAAACTTATTGAATGTCTCTTTTCCGCTACTTACTCCGTTCACTGTACCTGACCCTGCAAAGTTAAGCATAAAAGTAAGAGAGTCTATAGATGAGTATGAAGCGGGGTTCATAGGGTTTATAACCTTATTACTATATACTCCATACCCGATACCACCCATACTTTTAGTGGCTCCCATACTGGCAGATTGCAACTCACCATAGCCATAACGTGAATAAGGCGAGGCTATTGAGGCATTCTGACTGTATGTGAGAATACTCACAAAAAATAGGGCAAGTATAATATTTAATTTTTTAATAATCAATAGTTTAATAGTTATAAATTATAGGTTAAAATTTGGTTTAGGCCGATGGCATTTAGATTTGAAACTACAAAGATGCTATTTTTTATGTAATTTTCAAAGAAAAATGCGTCTCCACCTGTAAAAAATATCTGCAAATCGTGATTTTTTTCTTTTAAAGAGGCAATATACCCCTCAATTTCAAAAATTATTCCGTAAATAACTCCATCTAAAATTGCGGAACGGGTATCCGCCCCCAACAAAGAATTACGTCTTTTTTCATTCAGACTTACAAGTGGCAACTTGTCTGTATAAGCGTTAAGTGCCCTAAATCTCATAACAGCCCCCGGTGCAATGTTTCCACCCTTATACACTCCGTCAGCAGATAAAAAATCGTAAGTGATTGCTGAGCCTGCATCTATCACAAGCAGTGGGCAACCAGGCTTTTGCTTATACGCCCCTACCACAGCCGCAATGCGGTCTAAGCCCAATGTCTCAGGTGTGGCATATTCATTCTTAATAGGCAGCGGTGTCTCAGCGTTTAACACAATAGTTCTATTTGTGTGACCATCAAGCCATTGTAACAATTCCTCATTATAAGATGCAACCGCACATATAATGGCGTTCTCTATTGGAAATTGCTTTGTCAGAGATACCAACACTTCTATTTTCAGAGTGTTATAGCTCTCTGAAAATACAATCTCATCGCCGTCAAACACACACAACTTACTTCTGCTATTCCCTATATCTATGGTAAGGTTCATTTTTTAAGATTGACTAATTTCCAATCCCACAAAATCCACATTATATATATAATGGCATAGAATACATATTTTGAACCCTCGTGAAGCATCTCAAAACGGTTCATATCCTCTCCGCACAGATAGACTATAGTGGCAATTCTTACCACATTCAATAAAAATATAAAAACAAGTCCTGCGGGAATATACCACAATTTATGAATTGAATTCTGCGGATAACAAAGCATCACCAAAAAGAAAAACGCCATCTGTTTTATGCCCGTACAACTCCACACTATCTCAATAGATGAATTCTGCACCACATAAAATATAGATGAAGACCTCAACTCTACCTGCAAATCTGTCATCTTGCTCAAAATGACATACACAGCATTCAAAAGCCAATTACTCATAGCATAAAAACAAGCGGAAACATTCAATCCGTAAAAAGTTAGAATTTTATTACCGCTAAGGTCTATCTCCTCTTGGAATCCGAATTTCCAAACTAAATGAACCACCAACAACACTACTATGAAGTAGATGGTGGATTTTAATGGTTGTATATATGTTTTCATAGTTGAAAGTTGAAAATTGAAAGTT
>JAKSNX010000062.1 GCA_024405815.1 Paludibacteraceae bacterium
CGTTTGTAATACTTATGTTTATGGACAGCACCTTACAGCGTATATCACTTGGTGCATTCATAGTGGCTATGGGTATGTTGGTTGACAATGCCATTGTAATTATGGACAGCATATTGGAGGATAAGCGTAAGGGATTAGGGCGTAGCCAATATCTATATAGGGGTGTAAGAGATACGGCTATGCCACTATTAGGTGCCACAATTATAGCCACGTCCACATTCTTATGCGTATATCTTTCACCCGATAATTCAGGAGAGTACTGCCGTGATATGTTTTTAGTGCTTTGCGTCAGCCTTTTGTCAAGTTGGATATTGGCTATGGTGCAGATACCGTTTTGTGCTAACAAGTGGATACCTGAGGTAAGCAAAAAAGAGGAGCGTAAGGGAGAGTCTAAATTACAAATATTTTTCCGTAGCTCAATAATAAAAGTGCTGGACCACAGAACTTTGACTATATGTATATCATTGGGTGCACTTGCCCTTGCTGTATATGGTTTCACTAAAGTAAGGCAACTGTTTTTCTGTGATTTTGACTACAGACAATTTATTATTGAGTATCAAATGCCGCCTGAAACAAGTCCCGATAAGGTAAAAAGTGATTTGTTGGCTATGACATCGCAACTGCTTACAGACGGTGATGTGGAGAAAGTATCGGCATGTATGGGCAGTGCCCCTGCACACTATTCTCTTACCAGACCAATGAACAGCGGCGGTGAAAGTTACGGAGAACTTATAGTTGACTGTCACGATTTCCGTAAGGTTAATGAGGTGATTAAAAGGTATAAACCTGTATTGCGTGAGGCACATCCAGAGGCCTATATCAGATTTAGAAAATACAATTTCTCAATAGCCACGTCACACTCTGTGGAGGCAGTGGTTCAAGGTCCAGACCCTGCCGTACTTAGACAGATAGGTGGTAAGATAGAAGATATTATGCGTAAATGCAAGTATGTAGATGCTTATTCTGTACAGTCAAGTTGGTATCCGTTAAACAAAAAATTGGACGTGGCATATAATAAGATTAACGGTTTGCGTTCAGGCATATCCAGAAGCAATCTGGCGGAAGCCCTTAAATCTGCCACAGAAGGCTCCACCATCGGGGTATTGAACGATAATAACAAGATGGTGCTGGTTAATATGAATGTGGTTAATGCAAATGGGAGCAGAATAGATAATATAAGTGATATGCCTGTATGGACATTGGCAAACGTAGGTGTAGATAAAGCTGATATTATGGGGCTGTTTACAGGTGTGTCAACTCCAGACGAGATAAGTAGCAAACTATTTAGAACCATACCATTGGACCAGGTGGTGAATAGTGTATCGGTAGGTTGGGAAGAGGAGGTGGTACGCCGCGTAAACGGAAGCCGTACATTAGAGGTTGAATGTGACCCTTCTGATGACGGCAATTCCACACCAGCCACGGTAATGTCATCAATAAGAGATGAGGTGGAAGCATTGGAAGTGCCTGACGGATACTCAATTACATGGGGCGGCGATGAGAAAATAACCAAAGAGTCATTTGTAAATGTAATTAAAAACATTCCTATTACTATATTCATAATAATATTTGTATTGCTGCTATTATTCAATAATTGGAAATCGCTGGGGCTTGTATTGTGCTGCCTGCCTTTTGCAATATGTGGAATAGTGCCGGCTATGCTTATATTCTCACAACCGATGACATTTATGTGCCTAATAGGCTTGCTTGGCCTTATTGGTATGCTTATCAAGAATGAGATTGTGCTTTTGGACGAGATAAACAGACTAAAAAATGAGGAGCACCAATCGCCGTATGAGGCTACGGTAAACGCAACAGTATCGCGTGTATTGCCTGTTATTATGGCATCGCTGACCACCATTTTAGGTATGTTCCCACTTATTGCAGACCCTATGTACGGGGCTATGGCTGTATCAATAATGGCGGGACTCACAATAGGTACCATATCCACACTGATATTGTTCCCTGTATTTTATTCCATGATATTTAAAGTTAAAATATCCCGATGAAAAGATATACAATCATAATATCACTATTGACTCTGTTTTTTGTAAATGTAGCGGCATCTGACTCAATACCGCTTACGCTACAACAGTGTAAGGACAGGGCATTGTTGTACAATGAGGATTTACGGTCAGCCGATATAGATGTGCAGATGGCACGTCAGGACCGTAAAATTGCACTAAGCCAGTATATTCCTAAAATAAACGGACTTGCAATGGGGGTTATGCTGCCTGTGGATTTTCCGTTGATAGATGAAAATTACTTGCAGTTGTCACTAAAGACCCATGGAATGTATATGGCTGGCTTTACCTTGATGGAGCCTCTGTATGCAGGTGGCAGAATTGTAAACGGTACCCGTTTGGCTAAGCAAGGGGTGGAGTGTATGGAGATTATGCAGAAAAAGACCAAGGCAGAGGTGGAGTATAACGTGGAGAACGCATTTTGGTCACTTGTGGCTGTACGTACAAAAAGGCAAATGGTGGAGCAGTATATAATGCTGATGGATACCATTGAGAATCAGGTAAATATAGCGTATGAGACAGAGCATGCCACTATGAGTGACTTGCTATCGGTACGCTCTAAGAAGATGGATTTGCAGTACCAGCTTAAACAAATAGATATGGGTATTGACCTTTGTGCCTTATCGCTTATGAGTATGATAGGTGTAAGTGCCGATAGTATGGTGGTGCCTGTATATGAATTTTCTGAGACAGACTCCATTACAAATTCAGAGGTATCAGATGGTGAGCGTTTAGAGGAGACTCTACTACGTAAGCAGGTGGAAATAAGTAAATTACAGGAGAAAATGGTGCTTGGAGAGTATTTGCCTACATTGGGATTGACTGCTGGTTGGATGTGGCTTGACAATATGAGAATTTACTCTGCACTTATAACACCATTGGGCACTTGGGATTATACTTATAAGATGGGTAGAAAAATCCCGATGGCTATGCTTAGCCTCAGTGTGCCTATAACAGGTTGGGTGGAGGGTGCCCATAAACTAAAAAAGGCTAAGTTGCAGACAGAAAAGTCACAACTTGCATTTGAGAAGAACTCCAAGTTGTTGAAAATTGAGAATGAGCAGGCATTGAGACAGGTGCAGAACGGCTCTCTTATGTATGATGCGGCAAAAATGAAAAAAGAGAGTGCTGAAGAGAAACTTAGGGTAGAGCGTAACCGTTATGGTGCGGATATGTGTACACTCTCTGACGTTATGCGTGCTCAAGCGGAATGTGAGCAGGCATTGTCTGAATATATAGAGACTGCCGCCAAATACCGCATATATATAGCAAACTACAAACGAATATTTGGCAATCAGTAGTTTATTCTATCTTGCTCAGGTATAAATCCCTGCACTTTTTAAATCCGTCAATATATTTCTCTGGGATTGGCTCAACTGACGGCGATTCCATTTTAAGAGGATTTATAGGTGTTCCGTTTTTCCAAACCCTGAAATCAAGGTGAGGACCTGTAGATGCACCTGTACTGCCTACGTAACCTATTACTTGCCCTTGCTTTACAGTGTCTCCCACTTTAAGCCCTTTGGCATAACCGCTTAGGTGTAGATATGCAGTGGTATATACACTGTTATGCTTGATTTTAATAGTGTTGCCTCCGCCACCTTTATATGCCTTAAATATAACTTTTCCGTCACCTATACTCCAAACAGGTGTGCCTTTAGGGGCGGCATAATCAACTCCGGTGTGTGGTCTTACGGTTTTATATATAGGGTGCTTTCTGGTGTATGTAAACGTAGAAGAAATACGTCTGAAGTTCAAAGGTGCCTTAAGAAATGCCTTACGCAGACTTTTACCACTCTTGTCCCAATATCCGTTATAGTTAAGAGTGTCATATTTAAATGCATAGAAATCAGTTCCGTTATGTAGAAATTTGGCTGCATACACAGTACCTATACCTATACACTTTCCGTCCACATATTGTTCTGTATAATAGATTGTAAAGGCATCTCCTTTCTGTATTCCAAAGAAATCTATTGTCCAAGCGAAAATATCAGACAGTTCAGTGGCAATGTTTATGTTAAGACCGTTTTTAGTAATGGCGTTCCAAAGCGATGATTCTATAGTGGCTGTGGACACCTTCTCTTTAACCTCAATAGGCTTGTTGTAGGTATAACCTTTAAGTGTATCTCCAAATTCAATTATAGAATAGTTTATCAGTGAATTTTGATATACAAAATATTTAGGATTCTCTAATGCGTTATGAAGAGTGTCTGACGCATTGGCGTAGAATACAGCATACATATTGCCAGAACGTACTTTTTTTGCATTAAATACAGAATCTGGCAGAAACTGCATGTTATATGCCACTGATGCATCTATGCCAAGTGAATTGAAAAGTTCAGATATGCTTTGACCGTCTTGTAGCGTACCTTCCACTTTTGCAAGGTTGTCTGTGCATATTCCATACTCGTATGTGTGAGTCTCCTCTGTTTTGATTGCTGACTCATCATTAGTTTCGTTTGTTCCGCTATTTCCGCACGATGCCAGCAGTATAGTGGCAGCGGCCATTAAATATTTTACTTTCATATTCTGCAAATATAACTATTTTTATGTAAATTTGCGATGTTTTATGGCAGAAAGATTATATATATTTGATACTACACTGCGTGACGGCGAGCAGGCGGCTGGTTGTCAGCTAAGTACCGTTGAGAAAATCCAAATTGCAAAGGCGTTGGAAAAGTTGGGAGTAGATGTAATAGAGGCTGGTTTTCCCGCTTCAAGCCCAGGTGATTTCAATTCTGTAGTGGAGGTGTCAAAGGTTGTTAAGGAACCTGTGATTTGTGCATTGACAAGGTGTCTGAAATCTGATATAGATATTGCTGTAGAGGCATTGAGGTTTGCAAAGAAAAAGAGAATACAGACAGGTATAGGTACCTCTGACTATCACATAAAATATAAGTTTGGCATTACACGTGATGAGGTGATAAGGCAGGCGGTAGAGTGTACTGCATACGCCAAAAAGTTTGTAGATGATGTGGAGTTCTACTGTGAGGACGCAGGACGTACTGATAATGAGTTTCTTGCAGAGGTGGTGGAGGCTGTAATCAATGCTGGTGCCACTGTAATTAACATACCCGATACTACAGGTTATTGCCTGCCTGAGGAGTTTGGCGAAAAAATAAAATATCTTAAACAAAATGTTAAGGGAATAGACAAGGTTACAGTATCTGTTCATTGTCATAACGATTTAGGTATGGCTACGGCATCGGCTTTGGCTGGTGTGGAGAATGGGGCTCGTCAGGTGGAGTGTACCATAAACGGAGTGGGAGAGAGAGCTGGTAACACTGCGTTAGAAGAGATTTGCATGATTCTTAAATGCCATAAGCAGATAGGTGTGGATACAGGCATCAATACTAAATATTTGGTTAAAATCAGCCGATTGGTATCAAATCTTATGAATATGCCGGTACAGGTGAATAAGGCTGTTGTTGGTAGAAATGCGTTTGTACACTCATCGGGTATTCATCAAGACGGTGTGCTAAAGAACCCTGAGACATACGAGATAATTGACCCTAAAGATGTGGGGGCGGATAAATCTCAATTAGTGCTTTCTGCCCGTAGCGGTAGGGCTGCGCTAAAAAGCAGGTTAAGAAAATTGGGAATAGATGTGACAGATGCAGTAAACGTTGATGGCATTTATGCAAAATTCATAAGGCTTGCAGACAGAAACAGATACATAACAGACGATGATATAATTGCCATATCGGGTCAGGATATAAAGGATATAAGGTCTGTAAATATATTGGAACACAGTGTATCTTCCTCTCTTGGAAAAGGAGCTAAAGCGTATCTTAAACTCTCTGTAAAAGGGGTGGAGAAAGAGGCTGAGGCTGACGGAAACGGACCTGTAGATGCTACTATCAAGGCATTGAAAAAGATTATAGGTGATGATATGACGTTGCAGGAGTTTACTATCCAGTCTATGACACGTGGTAGCGATGACATTGGTAAGGTATATATGCAGATTTTATATAATAATAATCTATATTACGGTTTTGGTGCGTCTGCCGATATAGTTTTGGCTTCACTCAAAGCGTATATTGATGCTGTAAATCAGTTTATGTAATGGAAAACAGAGTTCAGATATTAGATACTACACTTCGTGACGGGGAACAGACATCGGGTGTATCGTTTGCCATTCAGGAGAAACTAAGTATTACCCGCCTGCTTCTTGAAGATATGAATGTGGATAGGGTGGAGATTGCCTCTGCAAGGGTTTCTGAAGGGGAGTTGCTTGCCGCTAAAAAGGTGGCTGATTGGGCAAAGCCTAAAAATTTGATTGACCGCATTGAGATTCTTGGGTTTGTTGATGGAAAAACATCTGTGGATTGGATTTGTGAGGCAGGTCTAAATGTTATGAACTTGCTTTGCAAAGGTTCTTCTAAACATTGTCTAAAGCAACTTGGAAAGAGTGAAGATGAGCATCTATCTGATATAGAATATGTTATAGAATATGCTAAAAGTAAGGGTATAAAGGTTAATGTATATCTTGAGGATTGGAGTCATGGAATGGAGCAGGATAAGCATTATGTATTCAAGTTTGTGGATTGTTTGCAAAAGTATGGTATTGAGCGTTTTATGCTTTCTGATACTCTTGGAGTCCTTAACCCCGATACCACATTTGAGTATTGCACAGAAATGCTTACCCGATACCCCGATTTACACTTTGATTTCCATCCGCATAACGATTACGGACTTGCCGTAGCCAATATATATGCCGCTATTAAGGCAGGGATAAGGAGTGTGCATACAACTGTCAATGGTTTGGGTGAGCGTGCAGGGAACGCACCTCTGTCAAGCGTTCTGCCGGTAATTCATGACCAATTAAAGTTACAGACCTCTATAAACGAGAATCAGATAAACCGTGTAAGTAAGTTGGTTGAGACTTATTCAGGAATACATATCCCTAAAAATGAGCCTGTGGTGGGGGAGAATGTGTTTACTCAGGTTAGTGGTGTGCATGCTGACGGAGATTATAAATACAATCTGTATTGTAACGGATTAAAACCTGAGCGTTTTGGCAGGGAGCGTGAGTATGCCCTTGGCAAGATGTCTGGCAAGGCTAACATAAAAATGAATTTGGAGGCGTTGGGCATAGACCTTGATGAAGCCCAAATGAAACTTGTTACAGACCGTATAATAGAGTTGGGAGATAAGAAACAGATAGTTTCACAAGATGATTTGCCGTATATAGTTTCTGATGTGCTAAAAAGTGCGAATACAGAGCAAAAGGTTATAATTACTAACTATTCGCTATCTCTTGCACAGGGCTTGAAGCCTGTAGCCAATGTGGCTATAGAGATTGACGGGCAAGCCTATCAGCAGTCTGCATCGGGTGACGGTCAGTATGATGCCTTTATGAAAGCACTATGGAAAATTTATGACGGACTTGGAAAACCGCACCCAATACTTACAGACTATAGCGTAACCATTCCGCCAGGTGGTAGGACAGACTCTTTTGTTCAGACTATAATAACATGGAATTTGAACGGAACCATTTTCAAGACCCATGGTTTTGACGCTGACCAGACGGAGGCAGCCATAACCGCCACTAAAAAAATGTTGAATATAATAGAGACAATAAAATGACATACGGAGATTCTGAACTTATTATTAACCCCGATGGCACAGTTTTCCATCTACATCTAAAACCGGAACAGATTGCAGACAAAATAATTCTTGTAGGTGACCGTAGCCGCACCGATATGGTTGCAGCACTATTTGACAGTGTGGAATGTACGGTAGAGAACCGTGAGTTTAGAACCATTACAGGCACTTATAAAGGTAAGAGAGTAAGCGTGTTATCTACAGGCATAGGCACAGGCAATATAGATATTGTTGTAAATGAACTTGACGCTCTTGCAAACATAGATTTGAAGAATCGCATTGATAAACAAGAACATAAATCACTTACCCTTGTAAGGGTAGGTACATCGGGTGGTTTGCAGACCATTTGCCCTGAGGGTACATATGTGGCTTCAAAACGTTCAGTAGGGTTTGACGGAGTGCTTAATTTCTACGCCGATACAGAGCGTGTAAGGGATTTGGATTTTGAGGCGGCATTTGTAAAACATACAGGTTTTGATACATCACATGGCACTCCATATTGTGCTGTAAATGATACAGAACTTCTGAATCGTATAGCAGGTGATGATATGGTGGTTGGCAATACAATAGCCTCAAGTGGTTTTTACGGTCCGCAAGGCAGGCGTCTTAGATTGCCGTTGCAAGATGAGACTCTGAATTCCAAAATTGAGAGTTTTTCTTATAATGGTGAGAAAATAACCAATTTTGAGATGGAATCATCTGCTCTTGCAGGGCTTGCAGGAATGCTTGGACATCAGGCACTTACGGTATGTCTTATTATAGCAAACAGGGTGGGCAAACGCTTTATAGGAGACTACAAGCCTATGATGCGTGAACTTATTGCCACTGTTTTGGATAGAATCTAAGACTATGTATGATGTATGATGTATGATGTATGAGGAGCGAAGCGACAGAGGGCGTAAGCCCGAACGCTTGTCGCAGGGGTTTGGGGGTGTCCCCCAATGGAAAAGGAGAAACATTTTAACGAGCGTAAGCGAGATTAAAATGAGGAGCCGAAGGCGACAGAGAACGATAGTTCTCCGCGTAGCGTAGGGGTTCGGGGATATGCCCCGTAGAAAAGGATATATATTTTAACGAGCCGTAGGCGAGATTAAAATGATGTATGATGTATGGGGAGCCGAAGGCGTAACGAAAAATCTTTTAAAAAAATTTGCATAACAAAAAATAATATCTAAATTTGTAGTTATGTTTTTTAGTAACGAGTTTAACAAAATAATTTTCAACTTTTAATTATGAAAAAGATTTTACTATTTGTTGCTGCACTGATGACAGCAATGTGTGCAATGGCACAAGAGAAATTTTATGTGTACATGAGTGATGGTAACACAAAAGAGTATGCGGTTGCAGAGTGTGACAGCTTAAATTTTATAGCACCACCGGCACTAACCAGTCCCAAGTTCCAGACGGCATTGGATGCAGGTGAGGATGTGCAGTACAAACTGCTTACTGCCACGTATGCAGGTGAGAATCCACAGTACCCATTGCAGACAGTGCAAAAAATTACGTTTGAGACAACAGCAGAAGGCAATTCCGCATTTGTAGTAAACTTCAACAACGGAGACGATGCAGAGGGCGATAACAGTTTGCTTAAGTTTGCGGTTATGCCTGATGTTACAGTTGACCCTGCAGAAGGCACCCTTACAACAGAAGTGCCGGAACTGACAATTACAGCCTCATCTCAGACAGAGGGTGTTACCTACAAGTGGAGCACAGGAGAGGAGACTGCATCAATAACCGTTAGTGAGGCAGGCACATACACAGCAACAGTAACCGCACCTAACGGGGTTACAAACAGTGCAAGTTCAGTAATAACATCAACAATA
>JAKSNX010000063.1 GCA_024405815.1 Paludibacteraceae bacterium
TTTCAAGCCCCTTTTTCAGTTTTATCAATTCTGCCATAATTGTTAGTAAAAAAAATCTTTTTTAGAGTTTGCAAATATAGTGATTTTTGTTTATTTGTGCAATAATAATTTTCAACAAGAAATTTATAAAAAAACTCTGAGAATTTGTCTCAGAGTTTTTGAATGGAAATTTTATCTTCCAATTTACAGTTTTTACCGCTTTTGGAACCAGACCCATTACCTTCCCAATATTTTTCACTATAAAAATATACATATACATTGCTCCAATTAGTATTGGTATTATCAAAATATACGGTAAATCCAAACACATTGGAACTCAAACCAAATAGCATTGAGCATAGCAACACTACCTGCAATGCACATTTTTTCAATGATAGTAATGATTTTTTCATAAATATTTGATTTTTAAGGTTATTATTTTACTAATAGTTTTACACTATTGCCTTTATCTGTATATATATACAAGCCCTTTACAGCAGGTGCTATAATGGTTTTGCTCTCATTATCAGGTATTTTAATATGAACCTCTCCACCTGCTTCTACAGGATTAGGCCATACTGAAAGCCCGCTTTCATTACCCTGTGCCTCACTGTCTATCTCTGTTGTAATATCCTCAAGCCATATAATCTCTGTGGCAAAAGTATCAGAGAAACCTGTTACCATAATGCCGCTTGTCATAAGTTCAGAACCCGATTTCTTACAAGACATGTTTGTTCTATCCTGGAACGTAACCTGATATACTCCTGTAGGATTCAACCCTTGCAGATACACTGTCTTAGATGTGCCGTCCGCACCACCGTTAGACTTGTGGCTGAACAGGAACACTGAGCCTTTGTTTGTATCGGGGTTATAGAACTCCATTCCGTCCCAATGATTACCATCGGGCATAGGCAGTATATGATATACATTTGCACCCCTAAGAATGGCACGCTGCTTCTCATTGTAAAGTTTCCAAGCCTTCTTTGCCTCATCAAACTCCACATCACTCATATCACGCCCTACAGCACAAGCCATCATAGCACCCATCATTGATGAACGAAGTACATATTTAGCCCACTCACGCGGATGTGATGATATGTTTCCGGCATCCTCAGGCGATGTCCAATCATAGCCCACATCAAATTTAAGCTGCACAGGGTTAATCATATATGAATTGGAATAGAACGCCATACGGTGATTAAGCGGACCGCCCGAATCCTCCATTGTCATAAATGTCATTCTACGCAGTGTGGTAAAGTCCTTTAATGAACCGCCTGCACTGCAATGCTCATAGCGGAAATTGCTGAATCGTGATGTAAGTTCATCCAATATGTAGAGCAAGCCCTGATGTGATGCAAAATTGTTAGCCTTCTCCAAATCAAAATCACTACGCCAATAGTCTATCTTCCAATTCTGAATACGTGTAGATAGTGCATCTATCTGGGCGTTGCGTGCCGATTCATTGGCAATATCCGCACCTAAATATGTATCACACATATATAGTGAATTCTTTACATTAGGATATTTTGCCTTTGTAAGTGTACCAAAAGTCATACCGTTAGGCCATTTGGATGGGTACGGTTCCCATTTTGTCTCCAAATCCGAGTCAAATTCAGAAGAACTTGCCACACACCACCAATAGTCCATTTTTATAAGACCTACACCCAATTCAGGCAGGTTGTAACGGTTAAGATAATATTTAATTCCGTTCTCATCATACGTATTAAAGTGTATTTCTACAAGTGGCTCATTTTCATTGTTACGTAGCGTGGCAGGTGCCTCATTTTTCCAGAACCAACGTTTAAGTTGGTTTGCCCCATCATCGGCGTTACCATTATATACACCTATAAACGAACCGGGTATATCAAGTTGTGCTTTGCTTTTACACAGAATTTGCTCACCAGACAAACCTAAATTTGCACTAAGCCTAATATGTTTTGAGTTGTTCTGTGTTTGGGTCTTTATTATTCCAAAATTCCAATCAAGAGCATAGTAGAGACCTTTACTGCCCGATTGAATCATCTGCATAGGCAACTCTCCTGTAGATACTAACCAAGAGTTCTCCACCTGACACATTTGGAAATAATTAGTGCCTATATTGTTTTTTAGCACACCTGTTGTAAAGTTTCCGTCAAGTCCGTTGTTGTATCTTGAACGGTTAAAACGCCACAATGTGGCATTCTCAGGGGCATTTACTTGAATATCAGAAGCCACAATATCCTCCACCCCGATGTAAGCATCTGTAGCCGTGTTGTTTTTCAGTGTTTGCCAAACATGCAGAGGACCTTCCTCATCAAGTTTGAAATTAACGCTTAATATAAAGTTGTCTGACGTGAAATCAACCGCCATCAAACTGCCATTTTCTGTCACTTTGCTATATTGCCAAGTTACCGCCTTGCCTGAAATTTTAGAGAGCAGAGGCAATTGATATGCACCGCCTATCCATTTGTAGGTATCATTTGTGGCTTTTAACTCACTAAGATACAGTTTGTTCTGGTCTATGGATATCTGAACCTCAATGTCAGAGTTTGACATATCCTTATATATGGCAGATTTGCTAAGCACTGTGGCATCCTCGGAATATGAGCCTTCCTGATACTTTGAAAATTCAAGGTCATCAAACCAAATATCGCCTGTAACCCCACTGCCTGTACTCCAATTACGCTCCACCACACACCTTATGGTAACATTTGTATTGTTACCACTATTCCAAATACCGCTTACATAATCCCATTGCCCAAACTTTTCACTGCGTAACTGCAACTCACCGGAAGCATCGTTCATATCGATGTAAGCCCACGATGAATCATCGGTTCTGAAAATCCAGCCACTATATTTATAATAGGTGTTTTTACTTACACTAATGGATTGACTCTGTGTAGCCACCAATGTGCAAAATCCTCTACCCTGGCTATGAAGTGATTTACTGCCGGTATGAGGCTTTGATGTGTCTGCGGCATTGCCGTCCCAGGCATTCCAATTGCTTGTTCCGTTTTCAAAACCCGGGTTTTGAATGAGATTTGTAGCGGAGTGTGCATACAAGCAACCAAACAACAGAACAACTAAAAGTTGCCTTTTCATAAGTATTTGGTTTTAAGGTTATTTTTTAATACCCCACAGAACAATGCCCATAATTCAAGCGTCAAATTTATAAATTTTTTAACAAATACTACCCCCCCCTATGTTAAAAAATGTTAAATTCCGCAACATTTTTTAACATTCAGCTTTTGGATATAAATTTTTATGAAAAAATTTTGATAAATAAAAAATAAGGTGTAATTTTGCACCGTTTTTAGAACATCGGGATGTAGCACAGTCCGGTTAGTGTACCTGCTTTGGGAGCAGGGGGTCCCAGGTTCGAATCCTGGTATCCCGACAAAACAAAAAAGAGTTTTCACTGTGTGAAAACTCTTTTGTTTTTATGAGCATACGTCAAGTGCTTGCACTTGTAAGTATGTGAATGAAAACAAAATGAAGTTACTGAGCGATAGCGAAGTAACTCTTTTTTGTTTTACAGCCGCCCCGCGGGGGCGGCTCAGGATCATTGAGCGTCAGCGAAATAATCCTGGGGTATTAAGTTTCCTAGAGCACCTCAGGATCACGGAACGTAGTGACGTAATCCTGGTTGGTTTTTGCAACTTTTACGACAATTTTTATTTTGTAGAAAAATAGTACCCGTACCCTTGTCGGGTAACAAGGTTCTTGTTATATGGTTCTATCTTTTTACGTAGTCTGGTAATGTTTACATCTATTGTGCGGTCAGAGATGGTATTGTCTCCATTCCAAATGGCATCTATAAGCTGTTCACGTGTAAATACGGTATCAGGGTGCTGCAAGAACATAGATAACAGTTCAAACTCTTTTTTAGTAAGCCCTATCTCAGTGCCGTTTACATTGGCGGTTTTTGTAGGCAAATCAAGTACAAGAGACTCGTACGACACTGTATTGACTGGCTTCTCCTCCTCTTTTTTACCATCAACCTCCTCTTCTGGGGTATCTATCACTGTAATAGGATTATAGGCACGTTTAAGCACAGCCTTAACTCTTGCCACAACCTCATTTATTGAGAAAGGTTTTGATATATAATCATCAGCTCCTATATCAAAGCCACGTAGTTTATCGGTTTCAGTATCTTTAGCGGTAAGATATATGATAGGTGTATTTTTAGTCTCTTCCTTGCTCTTAATCATAGCCCCAAGTTTAAAACCCGATATCTCACCCATCATGACATCAAGCAAAAAGAGGCGATATTTGGTCAAGTCATCTTGCAGAGCCTCCTCAGCACTATAAGCCACATCAACCAAATAACCTGCTTTCTCAAGGTTATACTGTAGGATTTCACACAAATCCTCCTCATCATCAACTACAAGAATTTTCTCTATCATAATAATTTCTTAAGGTTACGAACTACAAATATAACTATTTATTTTTTAAAAACAAAATAAACTGCAAGAATCAAGCAAGCAAACGCCGCCACATGATTCCAACGGAACACTTGCCCCTTAAATGCTATCAGGCTAAACAGTGCAAAAACAGTAATTGATATAACCTCCTGTATTATTTTTAGTTGCACAAGCGAGAATGGGCCTCCGTTACCGTCAAAACCTATTCTGTTTGCACTAACCTGACAACAATACTCAGGCAATGCCAGCATCCAAGACATAAGAATAACAAGATATAGCGGTGTATTATCTGTTATAATGTTCACAGACTGCAATTTAAGGTGTCCATACCACGCCAATGTCATAAAGATATTTGACACAAAAAGCAAAACTATAGTCCAAATTCCATTCATATTTTTAAATTACTACTGAAAAAACGTTAAACCATACCCTATAAGCATATCATAAAGAGAGCCAAACGGTCTGTAATACACATACGCCACATACTCATTGCCTGTCTGCCAAAACGCACCCTCCACCTCTGCAAGGCTTCCCTCTTTACTGCGGTTTGGAACGTAAGCGTACATATAGTTATAACCACCCTGTTTAAGCAGTAGCACAGCCTCATACGCCTTGGTTTCATAATCATAATTCATTACTGAATTTTTATCAAACCTATAACCTGTACCTTGCCCCAATATATAGATTTTACCGTCAAGATACGGCATTTCCATAGGTAGTGTAAAATGAACAAAAAAGTAGTCGCCCTCCACATCGGGGTTATCAGCAGACTGCATATTTATTACGTATCTGCCATTAACAGTTCTCCAAGACTCATATTGCTTGGTTGCACGTATCAGAGACGGATATAGTGTGACATGATAGTATGGCTTATAGTAGTCTATGCTCTTTACATCACGGTCAAGCACATACCTGGCAGATATATCAAGGGTACGAAACTCATTACCAGCCTCAAAAATCAAATCCTTATTAAGCTTGTAATTAACGGTATGCCGTTCATAAAACGTAGGAGCATCTAATACCACTTGATTATCAAGTCGCCTGTTTTGTTGCACCACCACCTTCAGCTCCGTTGACGGCTGGTTTATGTTATACTCTGGATAATCCACTGTTACACCAAGTTGCTGGTGCTTGCCATTTACATCTATATCTGTTTGTGCGGTTGCCTTACATTGCACGCTTACAACACTTTGCACCACCATAAACCGTGCTGTAATTACAGGCTCATCGGGGGCATCATTATCGTATATAACTATTACATAATTACCCGATATGGACGGCGATGCCTCCTCATTAGGGAATCTGAGCTCATAGTGGGTATATACAAAAAAAGTGTTCTGCGATGTCTCATAATCAGACAGATAGCTACCTGTAAAGCCATTAATATATTGGCTCTCAGACAATTCATCTGCCTGCCAAGAAGCATTACAATGCACTATGCGGTAGGCGTATGTCTTAATATCGGGTGCAAAGTCATCAAATTTAAGGGTAACAAACTGATTACTACCCAACTCTATTATCGGGTAATACGGTGAGTGAGAGAAATTCTCACATTGCAGACTATGAATATCCTTATTAAACGCCTGAGTGTAAAACACAGGCTTGCCGTTATCGCTGTCAAAAGCCAACGCCCATATAGGTATAATCAGCAACGCACACAATATAATAAGGTGTCTTCTCATTTCGGGTGTAAAGTTACAAAAAAAAAATCCCATCACCGATATGACGTATGTTTTTTGTAATAGTTTATTCACAATTAACATATTTTAGTTCAAAAAACGGACGACACAAGCATAAAATTTCAAATAAAATCCTTATATTAGCAGAAATTTTAAAACTATATTTTTTATGGCTACTGATTATTTTAGCAACGATGGCTACTCCTACTCACTTGAGGAGGCTACCGCACAACGCACTCTGATGCGTAATGTTTATCTTTGGATGACACTTGCACTTGCAGTAACAGGCATTATGTCTTATATTACAGCATCTACACCAGTCCTGCTGAACCTGATTTTTGGAAATCCCGCAGGAATTTGGGTCTTGATTATAGCAGAACTTGTGCTTGTGTTTGTTCTGTCTGCCAGAATAGACAAACTATCATTTGCCGCGGCAGGAATTATGTTTGTGGTTTATTCTCTGCTTAACGGACTGATGCTCAGCTCTATATTCATAGTTTACACTATGGAGTCAATAGCAACTACATTTTTTGTATCGGCAGGAATGTTTGGGGCTATGGCACTTATAGGCACATTTACTAAAAAAGATTTGAGTGGTATAGGCAGATTTGCAATTATGGCACTTATAGGCCTTATTATTGCATCACTTGTAAATATGTTTGTACAAAGCTCGCAGCTTGGTTGGATTATATCATTTATAGGTGTGATTCTGTTTGCGGCACTTACATCTTACGATGCACAGAAAATCAAGCAAATGCTTACCACTTACGCCACAGATGTAAATGAAAGCACTCAGAAGATTGCCTTACTTGGCTCTCTATCTTTGTACCTTGATTTCATCAACCTGTTCTTATATCTGTTAAGATTTTTAGGACGTAGAAATTAACAACTCAGACTAATTGTTAATTGCATTCCAC
This sequence comes from Paludibacteraceae bacterium, assembly GCA_024405815.1. Lineage (GTDB taxonomy): Bacteria > Bacteroidota > Bacteroidia > Bacteroidales > Paludibacteraceae > Enterocola. The sequence goes on from JAKSNX010000063.1 coordinate 6,979, forward strand.
AGTAAATCCTTCAGTGTGTCTATCCCCTTACCCGATACGGAAGATATGAACACTGAAGGAATGTTTTTTGGTAGTGTAAGTGCTATCTTGTGCTGTTGTTCATCATCTGTGAGGTCACATTTTGTAATGGCAAGAACCCGATTCTTGTCTGCCAACTCAGGATTATATTTTACAAGTTCCGCAAGCAGTATCTGATAATCAGCCTCTACATTCTCTGACGTAGAAGGAACCATAAACAGCAGTGCCGAATTACGCTCTATATGACGTAAAAATCTAAGCCCTAAACCTTTACCCTCTGCCGCACCCTCTATAATACCAGGTATGTCAGCCATAACAAAAGACTTGCTGTCTCTGTAACCAACAATGCCTATATTGGGCTCAAGCGTGGTAAAAGGATAGTCCGCTATCTTAGGCTTTGCGGCAGAAACTACAGAAAGAAGCGTGGATTTACCAGCATTTGGAAATCCCACAAGACCCACATCTGCCAATATTTTAAGTTCAAGCACTACAGAGCGTTCTATTCCAGGCTCACCAGGCTGTGCAAAACGTGGTGTCTGTAGCGTGGCTGTGCGGAAATGCCAGTTACCCTGACCTCCCCTGCCACCTTTTAGCAATACAAGCCGTTGGTCATGCTCTGTAATCTCACATAAAAACTCGTGAGTGTCAGCATCGTATGCCACAGTGCCAAGCGGCACCTCTATGGTCTTATCCTCTCCGTCCGCACCAAAACTACGGTTTTTGCCGCCACCTTCGCCATCGCCGGCAAAAATATGGCGTGCATATTTTAAGTGCAGAAGAGTCCAATAATTTCTGTTACCTTTTATATATATGTGTCCGCCTCTGCCGCCGTCTCCGCCATCGGGTCCGCCCTTTGGTACAAATTTCTCTCTGTGCAGATGCGTAGAGCCTGCCCCTCCTTTACCAGAACGGCAGAAAACCTTTACATAATCTATAAAATTAGATTCTGCCATTACTTATTTACTGAATCTATAGCTTTACATACACGAGCAAACACCTCTTCCATAGTGCCTGTTCCGTTAATTCTGTTGCTTTTACCTTGACGGTCGTAGAATTGTATTACAGGAAGTGTTTTTGCCTCGTAAACCTGCAAACGCTGATGAATGGTCTGTAGGTTATCATCGCTCCTACCCGATGTCTTGCCCCTCTCAAGCAAACGCTTAACCAATTCGTTGGTCTGAACATCGATGTTAATCATCAGCGACACCTTTATGTTACGCTTTTTAAGCATACTGTCAAGAGCCTCCGCCTGAGTCAATGTACGTGGGAAACCGTCAAAAATAAAACCTTTGGCAGTAGGATATAAATCTATGTTGGCATTTAGAATGTCAATCATAAGGTCATCGGGTATAAAATTACCCTTACTTATAAGGCTGTCAGCCATCTTACCAATCTCTGAACCCTTGGCTATTTCTGCACGCAGAATGTCACCTGTAGATAGGTGAACAAGTCCGTATTTTTTTACAATAAAGTCGCTCTGAGTACCTTTACCGGACCCTGGAGCACCAAAAATAACAATATTTAACATAGTATGATTTTTAAAAAAAATATCGTTCAAAGTTACGAAAAATATTTCTATATATCACGCTTAATATGCATATTGTTAATAACTTTTTTTTTAGAATCAGTATGTAACTGTACACAAGCCAGATGGTGCCTCATACACATTATACCTCTTTAGCGGTTGTTTTGCAGGACCTTCATTCACTCTACCGCTACCATTACCTATCTCAAACGATGAGCCACACTTACTGCATTTAACAAAAAATCCGTCCAGTACAAGTGCATTGTCTTTCTGAACCTCATACGGACAGCACGCATCAAACGCATATAACCTGTTATCCATAGCCCTTGTCACCACCACTCCGCTAAAGCCATACAATCCATGACCCGAAGACATAGTGGCTGGGTGCCTTGTATCATACAATTTACTGGAACCCACATTCTCATACCGCAAAGCATTATCCACACCAGACAAGCTTACATCAAGCACAAAACTAACCGGAGCACTTGGAATATTAGTGTTTTCAGGCTCCTTATTCTGACACGACGTCAGACCTATCACAAGCAAAACTACTACAAATACGTTAGATATCGTTCTCATATCGGTAATGTTTTAAAAAAAGAGGACCAGAACTTATGGTTCTGGTTCTCTCCGTGATCCCGCAGGGATTCAAACCCTGAACCTTCACATCCGTAGTGTGACGCTCTATTCAGTTGAGCTACGGAACCATTCAAATGCACTTTTTGCAATTGCGGTGCAAAGATAATAC
>JAKSNX010000064.1 GCA_024405815.1 Paludibacteraceae bacterium
TCGGTGCCAAGAGACCAATTGTTATGCTTACCAGAGCCGTTGACACCAGCAAAAGGCTTCTCGTGAAGCAAAACACGGAAATGGTGCTTGGAGGCAATCTTTTTCATAAGGGTCATAATAAGCTGGTTCTGGTCATTGGCAAGATTAGCCTCACCAAATATAGGGGCAAACTCAAACTGATTGGGAGCCACCTCGTTATGGCGTGTTTTTAGCGGAATGCCAAATTTATAGCCCTCAGTCTCAACATCTTTCATAAAGGCGGTAACACGTGCAGGAATGGCTCCAAAATAATGGTCTTCAAGTTGTTGGTTCTTTGCACTCTCGTGTCCCATAAGGGTGCGGTCTGTAAGCATTAGGTCTGGACGGGCGGCATAAAGGCTCTCATCAACTAAGAAATACTCCTGTTCCCACCCCAAGTAAGTATTAACTCTCTTAACCTTGCTGTCAAAATATCCGCAAACATCGGTGGCTGCCTTGTTCACAGCCTGAATAGCCTTTAACAATGGTGTCTTATAGTCAAGAGATTCACCTGTGTATGAAATAAAGATGGTAGGGATACAGAGTGTGTCATCAACCACAAAAGCGGGGCTTGATGTATCCCAAGCGGTATAGCCACGTGCCTCAAAAGTGTTTCTTATGCCGCCATTAGGGAAACTTGATGCGTCAGACTCCTGCTGAACCAGCAGTTTTCCAGAGAAATTCTCAATAACATTACGTCCATCGTAGTCAATAAATGAATCGTGTTTCTCTGCTGTACCCTCTGTAAGCGGCTGAAACCAATGGGTATAGTGGGTGGCACCCATCTCAATAGCCCATTGCATCATACCTGCCGCCACCTCGTCTGCAAGATTGCGGTCAAGGGTAGTGCTATTGTTTATACTGTCCTGAATAGCCTGTACAGTGCTATCGTTTAGGTATTTTTTCATTTTCTCAATGTCAAAGACATTTTTGCCAAAATACTCCGATGTGCATCCTTCAGGCACTTCTGGTTGTACGGCTTTCCTATTAAAAGCCTCTTTTATTGCATCAAATCTAAGTAAACTCATAAGTAGAAGTTTAATGTTGCAAAGTTACATATTTTTTAGTAAATTTGCATTGTATTTTGTGTTATAATGTGTATGAAGTATAACCTTGACCCTTGTCCCTTGACCCTTTTAATTATTACATATTATTTTCCTCCAAGTGGTGGCTCAGGTGTGCAGCGATGGCTTAAATTCACTAAATACTTGCCAGAGTATGGGGTGGAGCCTATTGTTCTCACAGTAGATGAGAATTATGCCTCTTATCCGCAGATAGACAAATCATTATGTAATGAAATTCCTTTTGATTTAAGGGTTGTAAAAACCAAAACAAAAGAGGTCTTGAATTTCTATAAGCATATTTCTCCAAGCGGTCAGTTGCCCCATACAGGGTTTGCCAATGAAGGAAAGCCTAATTTTTTACAAAAAATATCAAGATTCATAAGGGGTAATTTCTTTTTACCAGACCCCCGCAAAGGATGGAATAAATATGCATATAAAGAGGCCTGTAAGCTTATAGAATCAGAGCAAATAGATGCCGTAGTAACCACAAGTCCGCCTCATTCCACTCAACTTATAGGACTTAAACTTAAACGTAAATATCCTAATATCAAGTGGATAGCAGACCTTCGGGACCCTTGGTCAGATATCTATTTTAATAAGGATTTGTATCAAACCTCTCTTGCCAAAGCGTATAACAAACGCTTGGAACGCAAGGTTTTGGAGTGTGCTGATGAAATTATTACGGTAAGTGGTGAGTGCGTGCGTAATTTCAAATCAAAAACATCAAAAGAGTTGCCAATTCACCTTATCCCTAATGGTTACGATGAGGATGATTTTGAGATTTTGTCTCAAAATCAGGGTCAAGGGTCAAGGGTCAAGGGTCAAGGGATTCCGAATCACCGAATCACCATTAGCTATGTAGGTTCTCTTGCTCCGCAGTATGAAACAGATACATTTGTAAACGCACTGAAAATGCTGCCATCTGATATTCAGAGCAAAATACATTTGCAATTTGTAGGTGGTGCAATTTCTGCAAAACTACAGGAAACCTTGTCTCTTGTCCCTTGCCCCTTGACCCTTATAGGTTATGTTCCGCATGCGGAGGCGATAGAGTATATGTGTACCTCAGATATATTGCTTCTCTTGCTGCCAAATCAATCAGAAAACAAAGGAATTGTTACAGGAAAACTGTTTGAATATATGGCATCGGGGAAAAGTGTACTTGCGGTATGTTTTAAAGATGGAGACGCTGCGAATATATTAAATAATTATGAACAAGAAGGTGTATTCGCATTTGGTGAATTTCAAAAAATAGCAGAATATCTTACAAAAGCGGTGGAGAGCTTGACCGCCGACCCACAGAGGCTTATAACCCCAACAAACCGTAAGGCAGCCGAAGCTTATAGCCGCCGTACACTGTGTGGGAAAGTGGCTGAACTAATAAAAAAATGATACCCAAGGTCAGCATAATAGTACCAGTTTACAATGCAGGCGAGCGTCTGCGTCATTGCCTTGACTCTCTCATAAATCAAACACTCAAAGATATAGAGATAATCCTTGTACTTGATTGTCCCACCGATGGCAGTGACCGTGTGGCAGAGGAGTATGCGGTCAAGGACTCACGCATAAAGCTCATACACAACAAGCAAAATTTAAATATAGGGTTATCAAGAAACGAAGGACTCAAGATGGCTAAAGGGGAGTATATAGGTTTCTCTGACCACGATGACTACTGCCTTCAGCAGATGTTTGAGACACTTTACAATAGGGCTACAGAAACAGGCGTTGATGTGGTTATCAGTGACATCGGGGAAGATGTAGATGGAAATAGATATACTACGGGCTTTCCCTTGCAGACAGAGACCACGCAAGAACATTTTAAAGATGAATATCTGAGGGCTCTGATTAATGGCATACCTTTCAAGCGTGGAACTCGCTCTTTTGATAACTGCAACTCCATTTGGAACCAGATATACAAACGTAGCGTTCTGACTGCAAATTCTGTGTGGTTCAGTGATAACAGAGTGCTTACATATGAGGATTCACTCTTCCTTATAAAGGTTTATAGTTGTGCTGCAGGCGTCTCATACGTACCAGAGGCACTATATTTCCACGTTGAGACGGGGGAGAATGAGTACCACTCATACGGTTACCGTTCCATAGCAAAGGTGCGTGCCTATCTATATGAGATGATTGATTTTCTTGAGAGCGTAGATGATGAGACTTCTAAAAAATATGCTCAATGTATTTCAAATTCAATTTTTCAACGCATATTCACATCTCTACTTAATGAACTGCACTTCAAAGGGTTGTGTGCATTTTATAATGCTATGCGGCATGTGAGGCTTGATTCAAAACTCATATACCCACTGAAAGAACATAAACCTGATATAAGGTTTACACTTGCTAAACGCTTAGTCTTGAGATATCTTTTATCTTAAAACAGAATTGTAGAGTTTTATAAGTTTATCGGCTACCACCGATGGCTCAAATTGTGAGACGCTACGCCTGATTTTATCTTCAGTGAATTTTATAGAACCATCAATAACGCTGTAAATAGCCTTTGCCACACCATTAACATCACCTACATCAACCTGAATGCCGTTCTCAGCGGTTACAAATCCTTCAGGACCGCCGCAATGCGTTGCAATAACGGGAATACCTGCGGTAAGAGCTTCTGCGTAAGCAACTCCAAATGTTTCAGATTCAGAAAGTAGGGCAAAAAGGTCTGCCTCAGACATTAGTTTGCGGATTGTCTCTGAATCAGCACTGCCATAGAGAGTAACCCTGCTATTCAATCCCAACTCATCAATAAGATTCTGCAACGCAATTTGTTCTGGTCCCGCACCTATAATTGTAAGTGTGACATCGGGGTGGGAAATTGAAGAAAAGGCGCGAATAAGGTCATCAAAACGCTTGCCTTTAATCAGTCTGCCAACACTTAGAATGTTAAAACCTTTATGGTTTGCGTGCTTTATGTCTGCAAATTCGGGATTAACTACGTTGCCAATAATAGTGGCGTTGATTTTAAAATTATCTTGCAATCTTAATGCAAGGCAATCAGACACTGCAATAACAGCGGCGGTGTTACTATATGCCGTGCGTGCAACCTTGCAATCCAAGTTGCTGATTTCAGTCAGAGGTTTGTTTAGTTTGCTGCTATGCTCAGTAGCCACCAACTTTATGCCTGTTTTTAGTGGAATAAGAGCACAAATTGCACTAATTGAATAAAAATGAGTGTGCAATATATCTTGATGTCCTTGCTCTTTCTCAATTTTCAAAAACAGGAGCAAGGCAAGTTTCTGTAAAAAGCACAAACCACGCCTGTAGATACCTGTAGGTAGAGAAAAGTGGTAGATATGAATGCCGTCACGGTTAAAACGCTGCAATCCCCAATGTCTCCGTACAGACAGTGGTCTGAAATCAAGAGCCAGATAGCATACCTCAATGCCGGCAGAGGCTATAGCCTTAGCCTGTGTGTATTCAAAAATTCCGTGAATAGGATATCTGTCTGAAGGAACTCCGCCTGCTACTATAGTTACTCTCATATCTGCTCCTCCTCATCAACTTTTCCTTTTATAAGGTTCTTGGTCTCATGTAGGAATTGGTGGTTGAACAACATCTGATATGCAGAATAGATTGCAATAGAAGCGGCTGATTGTACACAAAATGTAATGTACAAGTTGTCAAAGCAGATTGACATGATGTAGGCTGTGGCACCTACAAGAGCACCTGCCAAAACACCGTGCAGAATGTCAAGCATCTGATGACGGTAATAAACCGTCAGTTCCCTTTTTATTATTATTGCTGATAGTGCGTAGGCAAGCCAGCAAGAGGCTATGTAGAAGAGCAACATAACCTTTATATTCCAGTCAAGCCAGAAACAGACAACTATTGATACTACTATAATTATTCTCTTGACCAACTCTATAAGGAATGTGGCACGTGAACGTCCGCGTGCGTTAAGTGCGTGAACCTTAAGTTGATAGAGTGGTGCAAAGAGGTTTGCCGCACACATAAGTTGGAAATATGGTACAGCGTCAAGCCACTTCTCACCAAAAAGCAGAAAGAATAGCGGCTTGGCGGCTACAATTAAAAACAGGGTAAGAGGCAGTGTTATGACACTTACATTTTTTGTAAATGTACGCAGGATATTAGCTACACGCTCTGTCTGCTCATGAATTTGAGCCATCAGGTTATATACTGTGCTGAGAATGGCAAGAAAAGTGAAGTTTACCGTATCACTCATCTTGTTTCCTTGAGTATAGTAACCAACTTGCTTTACAGCGTAGAATTTACCAAGCAGAAGTGTGTAGATGTTATTGAACAAAACTGTAAGCAGTGATGTGCCAAGCATATTTACACTGAATCCGGCATAACCCTTCAAAATCTGGAAAGAGAAGAGCATGGCAGGTTTCCAAGTAGAGTAGAAGTGGAACAAAATCATACGGAAAAAGTGATATGAGGTTTGTTGAACCACCAACGCCCATACGCCAAGACCATAAAACGCAAGTAGAATACCTGAAATGCCGCTAAGTATTGTTGATGTAAGGTTGATTTTTGTAAGTGTCTTGTAATCAAGGGCTCTGCCAATAAGATTATAGGGTACAAGATAGAGTGCGTTGAACAGTATGGCAAGAAATGTTACCCTTGCAATCCACACCAAATCAGGCTGATTGAAGAATGTGGCTATTGCAGGTGCACAGAACCACAATACAGCATACAGAATGACTGATATGCCGCAATTACTGTAAAAAACAGTGTTCTTGTGTGTTTCAGTAATATCAGTGGTGCGTACCAAGGCATAGCCAAGCCCGCTTTCCACCATAACGTAGGCAATTTGAGCGAATATGATAATCATACCCATAAGACCATAGTCCTTTGGGTCAAGAAGTCGGGCAAGTATCACCCCTATTACAAACTGAATGCCTTGCTGAGCCACACGGTCAACCGTAGCCCACTTCAAGGCACCAAGCATTGTCTTTTTTAGATTATCGGACATTTTTAAATCACTATATTTACAATCCTTCCAGGTACCACAATGACTTTTTTAGGTGAACCGCCGTTTAGGAACTTAGCGGTCTGCTCATTGGCAAGAACCGCTTTCTCAATATCCTCTTTAGAGGCTCCTGCAGGTAAGTCAAGTGTGAATCGGGTTTTACCGTTAAATGAGATAGGGTATTTTACAGTGTTTTCTACCAAATATTTCTCATTGCAAACAGGGAATGAAGCATCACACACAGTGGTATCATGACCAAGCAGATGGTACATCTCTTCTGCAATGTGAGGTGCAAACGGTGCTATAAGAATAACAAGAGGCTCTATAACAGCACGCTTGTTGCATTTAAGTCTGCTTAACTCATTTATACAAATCATAAATGCTGAAACAGAAGTGTTGTATGAGAAATGCTCAATGTCAAAAGTGATTTTCTTAATGGTTTGGTGCAGAATCTTTAACTCCTCTGCAGTTGGCTCGGTATCGCTGATGGCAAGTTCATCGCCACTGAACATCATACCCCAGAACTTCTTTAAGAAACGGTGCACTCCGTCAATTCCATTGGTATCCCAAGGCTTTGACTGCTCAATAGGACCAAGGAACATCTCATAAAGACGCAGAGTATCAGCACCATAGTTCTCAACTATATCATCGGGGTTAACAACATTAAACATAGATTTACTCATCTTCTCAATAGCCCAGCCACAGATATATTTTCCGTCCTCAAGTATGAATTCTGCGTTTTTAAAATCGGGCATCCAATTCTTAAACGCCTCAGTATCAAGAATATCGTTCTTAACAATGTTTACATTTACGTGTATCTGCTGTGTCTCATATTGGTCTTTTAGTCCAAGCGATACAAACTTGTTAGTGCCTACAACACGATACACAAAATTACTTCTTCCTTGAATCATGCCTTGATTTATGAGCTTCTTAAACGGCTCATCCTCACATATATAGCCCAAATCAAAGAGGAACTTGTTCCAGAATCGGCTGTAAATCAAGTGACCTGTAGCATGCTCTGTACCACCAATATACAAATCCACGTTACGCCAATAGTTGTTGGCATCCTTGCTTACCAAAGCGTCGTTATTGGTTGGGTCCATATAACGCAGATAGTAAGCACTTGACCCTGCAAAACCAGGCATAGTGTTAAGCTCAAGAGGGTAGCCATCTTTTGAGTTCCAATTCTTGGCATGTCCAAGAGGTGGCTCTCCAGTCTCTGTAGGCAGGTAACTGTCTATCTCAGGTAACTTAAGCGGCAACTCACTTTCATCAAGCGGGAATGGCTCACCATCTTTGTAGTAGATAGGGAATGGCTCACCCCAATATCTCTGACGTGAGAATATGGCGTCTCTTAATCTGTAGTTAACCTTTACTTTCCCGATTCCTTTTTCTGAAATATATTTTTTAGCGACAGCAATGGCTTCCTTAACCTGTAAACCATTCAAAAATCCTGAGTTGCACATAATGCCCTCTTTGGCATCATAACTCTCATTTATAACATCGCAGCCCTCAATTAGCGGAATTATAGGCAGGTTAAAGTGTTTTGCAAATGCGTAGTCACGGCTATCGTGGGCAGGTACAGCCATAATAGCACCTGTACCGTAACCTGCAAGCACATAATCAGAGATATATACAGGAATCTTGTCACCTGTAAACGGATTTACGGCATACGAGCCTGAGAATACGCCGCTAACCTTGCGGTCTGCTATTCTCTCACGCTCTGTACGGCGTTTTACGGCATCAAGATAAGTTTCCACCTCTTGACGCTGTTTGTCTGTTGTTACTTTTGCAACATACTCACTTTCAGGGGCAAGCACCATAAATGTAACGCCAAATGTAGTGTCTGCTCTTGTTGTAAATACTGTAAAATAGTCATCTGTACCATCAATGCGGAACTGCATTTCAGCACCCTCGCTTCTGCCTATCCAGTTACGCTGTGTCTCTTTTAGAGAGTCTGTCCAATCTATTATTTCAAGACCGTCAAGCAGACGTTGGGCGTATGCACTTACACGCAAGCACCATTGGCTCATAACTTTTTGCTCCACAGGGTAGCCGCCTCTTACAGAGAGACCGTCACTAACCTCATCGTTAGCAAGCACAGTGCCTAATTTCGGGCACCAATTAACCATTGTGTCCGCTTTGTAGGCTATGCGGTAGTTCATCAGCACTGCACGCTTCTCTTTATCGGTCATAGCGTTCCACTCGGCTGCAGTGAATGTGGTGTCAAAGTTTGTGGCTGCATTAACCTTGGCGTTACCTTCTGTAGCAAATCTCTTTTCAAGTTCTGCTATAGGCAGTGCTTTGTCAGCATCTTTATCATAGTAGTGCTTGAACATTTGCAGAAATGCCCACTGTGTCCACTTATAGTAGTCTGGAGTACAGGTTCTTACCTCTCTGCTCCAATCGTAGCAGAAACCAATCTTATCCATCTGACTACGGTATCGGGCTATATTGTCAAAAGTGGTTTTTTCAGGGTGTTGCCCTGTCTGTATGGCATATTGCTCAGCGGGCAGTCCGTAGGCATCGTAGCCCATAGGGTGAAGCACATTAAAGCCCTGCAATCTCTTGTATCGGCTGTAAATATCTGATGCAATATAGCCAAGCGGATGTCCTACATGCAAGCCTGCACCCGATGGGTAAGGGAACATATCAAGAACATAATACTTTGGTTTATTGCTGTTATTCAGCACTTTATACACAGCATTCTCTCTCCAGTGCTTCTGCCACTTTTGCTCAATCTCTCTAAAATTGTAGTCCATAATAAACTTAAATTAACCTAGATTTAATTAGGTTGCAAATTTAATAAAAATATTCTGATTTTCATTGAAAATTAACTACCAAACGAACTCATATTCATAACTCTTGCAAGCAACGCTCCTGAGATGTTGTGCCATACACTGAATATGGCACCTGGCACTGTGGCAAGTGGCATTGCGGCAAAGTGAATGGCTGCCATAGAGCAGGCAAGACCGCTGTTCTGCATACCAACTTCCACGCTCATTGCTATACATTGAGGCTTGTTAAGTCTGAAAATCTTGCCTGTAAACATACCAAAAGCGTATCCTA
>JAKSNX010000065.1 GCA_024405815.1 Paludibacteraceae bacterium
TATCAATGAAGTTCCTTAACGGTTTCAATGGTGCCGTCAGAGTAGAATCTCTTTACAATGTTCACTCCTCTGATTTGTCTGTTTTGTTGTTTGCCCATAAGGTTGGTGTATTTCACATCTATTAGTTCAGCCTCCTTAATAGGCTCTTTTGTATCAGTAGGAACATCTCCAATACCAGATACCGTTATATCTTGCAGCCCTAAGTGGATAATGCCGTAGAACTCACCTTGCTCTGTAGGTGTGAATGTTACATACACCTCTTGAGAACCATAACCGCAGTCATCTGCACCCACCTCTGAGTCTGAAACGGTAAATACATCTGAGTCAGAATATACAATATCACTCATAGAGGAGTAATCTACTGTAAAAGACAATGTTTTTGATTCTCCAATAGTAACATTATCAAAAGACAAACCTTTAACGTCAGTCTCCAAGTACGCACCCTGTTCTACCACTATATTTGTAATTGAGACTTCTTTTGTACCTTTTGCTTCAACTTTTATGTTGCGGGTATCCCTGCTTAATGCAATATTGGCATTGCCCGATGATTCTTGAGTTGACCAAACTGATTTCCATTCATTGGCAACGTTTAGCTCATAAACAGTAAGAGTTGTAGCCGTTAATGCCTTATCTCTTTTGAAAGAGAATGAAAGAATAGGTGCATTCTTTTCTGTTGATATTTCTTTTGAATCAGTAAATAGATTAAGCAAATTTGGCTTTAATGTAAAACTTTCAACCGTTTCAGGTGTGCAATTCACTTTTCTTGTGGTTGCTGTTGCAGTTGCTGTATGTTGCCCCTCTGATTTTTCAGAGGCCATAGGAACTATTGTGAATGTATATTCTGTTCCATCCTTCAAGTTTGAAATAGTTGTGTTGGTGTTATCTTCACCCTCAATAACTACATACTCTGTATCAGACCAAGATATTTTGTATCCCCAAGCATCTTCTACAGGACTCCACGATGCTAAAACAAAGTAATAGGAAACACCGTCTATCGCAAAATCCTCTACAGCAGGCATATCAAGTGTGGTTGTAGATACCATTGTGCCAGGTGATGTGTATTCGCCTGCTTTAGCTTTAATAGAGAACTTATACTCTGTACCCATATTAAGCCCATCCCATGTTATTTGAGGCTCTGTAACAGTTTCACTTGTACCTAATGTTGTATTTGTAACCTCGTAACTTGTGGCACCATATACACTGCTCCATGTAATGGTAACATTTTCATATTTAGGCAGCACGCTTACATTAGTAGGGGATGCAAGAATACCCTTGCCGCTTATTTCTGCCATCACTTGTGTAGGGTCAAGATATACTTGTGCGGAATAATCATTTACTGCTAAAGGCAGAAAACCTACAGTAACTGTATATACATCAGTTTTGCCGTCTCTTACTACAGACTCCAATGTCATATAATCGCAGCCGTTTATTACAAGATTCTTTGCTGTCAATTCTGTATTGGACAATACCTTAAACGATGTGGTGGTATATGTGTTAAGCACTGTGTTGTCTAAATTTACTGAAGTTCCGGCAATGCCTATGCTTACATTTCTGTAATAGCGAGTGGCACTTGTAGCCTTATTTTCAAATTTTAAACCCGATATTTGTGTGGCGGGAGTAAAGTACTTGCTCACCTCTGTATATACATTGTTGGCTGGCAAATCATTATAAATCTCATCGCCATTACTTGTTGTGACAATAAGTGGATTTTTTACCAAATCCGGAAGCAATGCGAATGATTTCACCTCCATGTTCACAACTGTTACCGGCACATCAATTCCCCAATCAATCTTGTCTGATATTAACGTTACAATTATGGTTTCTGTAGTATTGGCTACATAATTGTAGTTTGCAAACATACTTGAAATGCCGATAGTGGTGATGGTCACCAGAAGTAGAGCCCTTTTTATCATATACTTATATTAAATATTTAAATCGGGGACAAAGGTACAAAATAAAAAAAATAAAGAGGGTATTTAAAATGTTAAATACTCTCCTTGAAATTGTTAAAAACAATGATTGTTAGTCTTTTATTACCCTGAATGCCTGATGTTCTTTGTCAAACTTAACAATAAGAAGATATGTACCTTTCTCGCAACCGCTTATATCCGCTACCTTGCCATCTATAAGTTTGCATTTGTACGTTGAGCCGTTAAGTCCTACAATACTTACACCTTGTATGGTTTCCTCTGTGTCAATAGTAACAAAATCAGAACTTACGGTAGGATATACAGAGCAAGGGATTGTATAACCCATTATTTCTTCAATTCCTGTAAAATCATAGTAGGCAGGAACATCGGGAAGTGCCTTTCTTGTAGCTGTATAAACCTTTACCTCTCCATGTTGAAGATTTATGCTTTGACCTGCCGGCAGGGCGGTGGTTCCGTTTGCCAGATAGTCATACCAACTGTTGCCTGTAGGCAGTGTGAATGCCTGTGAGCCTGTTACGTCAAAGTTACCAATTATAAACACCCTGTCGTTACCTGAGCCCCAAATAACGCTACGTAATGATTTTCCTGAACCTAAATCAGATGATGTGGGATTGCCTGCAAATACATTTGGCATAATCTTAGTTCTAAGTTGCATTATCTGACCGCATTTTTGATATGCCGCCATACGGTTTGCGTCTTTATACCATCCTTTCTGCTCAGGCATTGGCTTTGCATTTGTCTCCTCACAGCCTGTACCGCCTTTATCCACATCGCCAGACTTGCCGTCAGAACTTGCGCAGAATGACCAGTCATAACCTAATTCCTCCCACATATAGAACATTTGCGGACCATTCAGCATAGCATTGAATGCTAAGTTCATAGGTGTACGTGCCGTGCGGCTTGCTTCAGATGTCTTTAAATCGCCGTTGCCATATTTCTTTGCTTTCCAGAACGGACGTTGCTCATCGTGGCTTGAGCAGTATGATACTCTGCCGTCATAATTTGCCTCTGAGAATGAGTCACCTTCTTTTAGCCAGCCCATAGCGGTCTGCATATAGGCGTTGTTTGTGTTTTCCCATACGCCAATGCCAAGATTCGGATAGGAGGTTCTGTCACTCTCCCAATACTCAAGAATAAAGTAGGCATCATTTGAGACACTTTTTATTGCATTATAGTAGCCTTGAATGTTGTTTTTTCTGTTATTACAATTAGGTCCGCAGAAACCGTGGGCAAGGTCCATACGGAAACCGTCAACCTTGTACTCCTTCAACCAATATTGCAACACATTCTTAAAATATTTCTGTGTGCCTGAAAAATCGTGGTTGAAATCCTCAAAAACGCCACCACTATGAGGGCATTTTGTATTGAAATACGGATTTGTAGCCAAACTTGTATATAATTTTTCAAGAGGGCTTAAACCTGTGGTATGATTAAACACCATATCTATTATTACGGCTATACCACGTTTGTGGCACTCATCTATAAGTTGCTTAAGGTCTGATTCCTTGCCGTATGTTTTATCTGCGGCAAAGTAACAAGTAGGGTTGTATCCCCAGCTTATATTTCCCTCAAACTCACTTATAGGCATAAGTTCAAGTGCGTTGATACCTAAATTCTGTAGATAGTCAAGTCTTTGCGTAACTGAACGATAACTGCGTTCGGGAGCAAAGTTATATACCCATAACTCATAGATTACTAAATTATCCTTATTGGGGCGTTTAAAGTTTTTAGTGGCATCGCTCCAATTATATGCCGCCTTACCTGGTTGAAGTATCGTTACATAGCCATCGCCGGCAACAGGATAATTTGGAAGTGAAGGGTCTAATTGTTTAGGCTCGTATTTGTCATCGGGGTGAAGAACCTTTTGAGAGTAAGGGTCTGCCACCTGAAGGTAACTTCCGCCACGTTTTACAGCATATTGAAACATGTACTCTTTTCCTGCTTGCAGGTTTGTAAACTCAAACCAATAGTATGCTCCGTCTTTATAGCAGTGGTAGTCATTAGAGTACGTCCAACCGTTAAAGTCGCCTAACAGATATACGTTTTGTGCAGGGTTATTGCTCTTATCTGCGGTATAAAGACTCACCGTAACCTTGTTACCATTATAGTATATACCTTCATCTATACCCGATGGGCGTGCTTTGGTAATAGGGTCTTGCTCTACAAAGCCTTTAGGATAGATTGTTATTATTAAGTCTCCTGTTTGAGCCGAAGCGGTTTCAGTTCTAAACACCACATTTATGGCTGTGAATGTCTGACCCTTGGCACAGCTGAAATAATCATACATATTACCTAAACTAAGAGTCCAATTAGAGCCTGATTTAGTCATTTTGTACTTGGCTGTATTGGTTTTCCACGTTGGTGCACACTGCCATCCGCCTTTCTCTTTAGTGGTTACACCTATGTGTGCGTAGCATGTTGTTTGCCCAGCCATACCCGTGCCGGTAGGGTTGAATGTAATGGTTACGTTGCCTGTGTAGCCTTCCTCAATCTTGGTAGGATTGGTGGTGATTTGTGCCATTATTGCTGTAACTGACAGCAATAGGGCAAACGAAAGTAATAGTTTTTTCATAGTATTATTAAGATAGTTGGTTTCTACTCACAAAGATAAAATAAATTTTTGAATTTTGCAATTTGTAATTTGCAATAAATAGAACCCACTTTAAATAAACAGGATTGTGAGGAAACCTGCAAGTAGGGCGTATGTGGCAATCTTCTCATACCCGTGGGCGTGAGTCTCAGGAATCATTTCGTCACTTACTACATACAGCATGGCACCTCCGGCAAATGCGAGCATGGCTGGCAGGAATTTTTCTGATATGCTGCCGAAACCGTAGCCAAGCCATACACCTATAACCTCAAGTCCTGCTATGGCAAGTGATATAAGAAAAGTCCTCCAAGTGGATACACCAGCCATAAGCAGAGGTGCTATGACAACCATACCTTCAGGGATATTCTGAATGGCAATACCAATTGTAACGTCCCATGCGGCTGTAGTGTCGGCTGAGTTGAATCCCACACCTGCCGCAATACCTTCTGGTAACTTGTGAATGGCTATTGTAAGAACAAATAGCAGAATCTTATTTACAGAAGAGTTGTTTATATGCTCCTCCTTGTCTAATCCCGTAAGTTTATGAAGGTGGGGAATTAGGTCATCAAGTAGGTTCAGGAAAAGCAGACCCAATATTACACCTGCACATACAATCCACCACTTGTTGTCTCCTGCCTGTTCTGCCGCGGGAATCAGCAGACCTATTGTTGCGGCGGCAAGCATCGCTCCGGCACAATAGCCAAGCAGAGCGTCATTCCACTTATGAGGTAGCCTTTTTACTATTAAACCAAGTACAGAACCTATTATGGTGGCAAGGGCAAGCCCTGCCGCACTAATCCAAACGTTTGTCATAATTTTTTTTTAGATTACAAAGATACTGTAAATTTTTGTTAATTTGTAAAAAATTATCAAAACATACAATTAGGGGCAGGGGGATTACGTCGCTTCGCTCCGTGATCCCCACTTCTGTGCCAGAGGTGCTTAGATAATCACTTCCCAGTGACCACCGTAAGTTTTTTGACGTCTAATTTTTCCTTCTTTTTTTAATTTTGTCAATTGCCATTTTGCTCCATCGAAACTTATTCCACATTCCTTAGCTATTTCTGCAGTCGTTATTGATGGTTTATCTTCTATTAAAGCTAAGATTTTATTGGTAGTAGTTTGGGTAGTAGTTTGGGTAGTAGTTTGGGTAGTTTTCTCCACAGTTTTTTGCTCCTGTGGAATCCATGCAAACGGAATAACAACCCTAATGAAGTTATTTAGGAATATGAAATTGGAGCGATTGTACACACTTAGAATACGCATCATGCCAGAACCTAATGCCTCAACCATCTCCACATCACGGAATACTCTCATCAGCTCTTTGTTCCTGGGAGAACTTATTCCGCTGAAAAAATCATCCTGCTCCATACCCATGGGCAATCTACCTGCAGAAGTTATTTCAACCCTGTCAGAAAAAATCTCAAATTTTGGAGGAACTTCATTGACTGAATAGTCATTGTGTACCATTGCGTTAATAACAATTTCACGCATGGCACTTTCATTCCAAAGCGGAGTGTCTATCCTTCTTTTGTAAGTGATTTCACTCTTGACTGCATTCTCAACTTTAAGTTGCTCAAGTACAAGGTCTGTTGCTTTCAGCAATGAACAATATCCAAGTTCTTTGTTTGATATTAGAACAACCCTGTCTTTCCCTTCGTATTTTGCAACCTTAATAGAATTGCTGTTTTCATCGGCTAACAGATATGCAACATAATTATATGAGCCATCATCAGTTAAAAGGTCAAGAGTAGAAGCAAACTGTTCATTTAAATGTAGTCCCTTGCTCTCATAGTATATGTGAAGTTGTCTGAACGTTAGGTCTTGACGTGGAGCAACAATGCTTTTCAGAGAATTCCTGACTCGCCTACAATACAAGTCTTCTATCTGTTGTGTAGTCATTGGCTCTGATGCAGTGCCAACTCTTATAAAACAACCTCTTTCTGACAGCCCGTAATGTGTCTTGTAGTAAGGTTTTTCTGAACCGCTTGCCACAAATATCTTAATTACAGGTACCTCGTCCACTCGCTCTACCGTAACATCAAACAGCCCCATAGGGGATGGAGATATGCCATTGCGTATGCGGTCTTTAATTTTAAGCATATCGCTGTCTATATCTTTAACCCCGATAGCCTTACCGCTATCATCAACGCCTATGTAAATGATGCCGCCCTCCTTATAGTTTAAGAACGCAACAACCTCTTTCTCCAAATCAAGCTCTTTAGTGAGTTCTCTTTTGAACTCAATACGATTCGTTTCAGTCAACATGATTTACTATCAAAAATTTCACGTTGTAAATATAGGCAAATTTTTTTAATTATAAACAATTGGTTCTATTGGATTTTTTACAGATAGAACTGAATAGCATTTTGTAGTTTGTGAATAATTGCATAAATTTGCATTTGTGAAAATATGAGCTTTTAGCTTAATTCTTGTCATAGTAAATCCGCCAAAATTTTATTTAGACACAAGAATGAGCATTCAAAAGTTCACGCTATGGGCGTGGATTGCGTTGTGCTTATTAGTGTCTATGGTTCTTGGCGGAGCCTACTATGAATAATAAGATTTCAATTCAGTTCACGCTGTTTTTTGTGTGAACTTTAATGGCTTTATGGAAGGCAAATTCAATTATCATGTAGGAAACCTTGTTCATCTTGAACTTAAAAGACAGGGTAGAAGTGTTGTGTGGCTTGCTTCTCAAATTCCTTGTACTACAAATAATCTTCATAAAATTCTAAGGAAACAATCTATTGATATATCTCTACTATGGAGAATTTCTGTCATCTTAGATCATAACTTCTTTCAAGATTTTGTATAGATTGGCTTTATACACTCTATTTTGGAGTGTATTTGCTGTTGGTTATGGAGTGTGTTAAATAAGTGTGATATTAGCATAATGCCGTAACTTTGCTCAAATTAAAAAGGTAGTGGAGTATGCCGAAAAGCCGATAATAAGTGAGTAGGCTAAATAAATTCAAATTTTATATAAAATGAAAAAACAATTATTTTTTGTAAGTACTCTTTGTGTACTTGCTGTAGGTTCACTATTGGTTTCTTGCTCTAAGAAGGAAGATGTTTCTCAGTTGCCTTCATCTTGCTTGTGTACATTTGAGGGGTATTCAGAAACGGATTACTTTACTAGAAAAGATATGAAAGAGATTCTCGATGAGTATGGTATGGAAGCAAGCAGTTGTTCTCAATTTGCTAAAGCATTAGAAAAGATTGAATTGTATTATAGTGGTGAACATATTTCCGTTACTTGTGAGAATGGTGATTAAATAGACCTCAATTTTAGGGTTCTCAAAGCAATTTGAGAACCCTTTTTCATACATTTATGCAATATGTGTAAAACAGCAAGAATTCTCAATATTGTTATTGGGACAATTTTTCTTTTGTCGGGCTTTTCTAAGGCAATTGATGTATCTGCGTTTGCTGATTTGATAGGCAGGTACTGGGTAGAGTGGTTAGGTTTTGCCTCTCCAATTATTATATTGGGAGAGATATTGTTGGGAATGCTGTTTGTTTTTCAAATTAAGATAAAGATGGCACAAATAATTGGATCTGTCACAATTATTTGTTTTACCATTATTTACTCAATAGGTTTGTTGTTTTTTGATATTCATGATTGCGGTTGTTTTGGTCAAATATCGTCATTAAACACAAATCCTATGTTGAGTTATGTAAGAAATGTTGTAATTCTTGCAATGATTGTTATTGCATACATTTATACAGATAGTCAAAAAGAGTTGAGTACATCAATGGTATGCTATATGTCTGTTATTTTGTTGGTGTCTTCCTTTATGTGCGGTTTTTCGTTCAGAAATGCAAAAGTTTTACAGATGACAGCACTATCATCAGAGGATGATGAAATCCGAATTGTTATGGTGTCAGAAACACTCTTGCCAGAATTTGTGTCATTGTCTCCTGATTCTACATATATGGTGTTTGCATTCTCTTACACCTGTCCGTTTTGTCTTAATTCAATAGGAAATGTGGAACAATACCAGTCAATGGGCTATGTTGACAGGGTGATAGGATTGGCCAAAGAAGAACCTGAGAAGGAATGCACTTTCAGAGAATTGTTCAAACCTCAATTTTCAATTTACAATGTCGATGCTACAAGACTTTCAAAATTGTCTCCAACCCTGCCAACTACATTTATAATAAGACATGATACTGTCGCGTTTGAAAACACAGGTCTTGTTATTACTCCAGCTTTGTTGCAATAAGGTGTATGCTTGAGATCCCCTCCCTTCCAGCGGGGTTCCTTGCAAGGAGGAGGATTACGTCGCTTCGCTCCGTGAACCCCACTTCTGTGCCAGAGGCACCGTTCCAAAGAACTTATTATCAGTAGGCTTTGCCTACTATTATTTTTATTGTCCGTTCCCTTTCATAAGCAAACTTCTGACGGAAACAGACAATAAAAAAGTAGAACGCATTTGCGTTCTACTGATAATAAGTTCTTTGGCGGAAGGAGGGGGATTCGAACCCCCGGTACGGAAACCCGTACGTCAGTTTAGCA
>JAKSNX010000066.1 GCA_024405815.1 Paludibacteraceae bacterium
CATTGTTTGGGGGTTGAAACCAAACAGTTTTTTTAAAGTATCCATAATAATATTTTTTTAATTACCATTTAAACACATACCATATTTATACACACAACTGCCCTCTCCGTAATTTTAGGACGAACAAAGTTAGTAAAAATATTTTATCGTAAGAAAAAATTTACTGCCTTAGCACTTTAGCAGTTCCTCAAAAGATTTTTGGGCATATAGGTCTGTCATACCCGATATATAATCCACAACAGCCCTTGTGTACAACTCTGGAGTGTCTAACGCTCCGTATATTTTCTTGTTAAGCAAATTAGAGTAAGGCATTTTAAGTAATGATTCAGACCCGATGCCATTTTCACAATACATTGTAACCCACTCCGCAAACTCACGTACAAAACCAAAACCGTCAAAATGGCGGGCTTCCATAATGTGAATTGTATCGCCGCCTTTATAATATCCCATAAGCACACGGAATAGCTCATTTATAATAAGTTCCGCATACCTTCTGTATGTCTCAAGACGTGGACTTTGATATATATTTATATTATTGAACCTCTTAATATTACATAGCAGTTCATAAACATCGGGGCTAAAGCACAATCCATTTTCTATGGAACTGTTACGGCATATATCAAATATAAGATTATGAATTATAGACGTGGTGTTAATGGATTCACCTTTGCCAAAAGAGGCTGACATGTCACGTAGCTCTACCTTCTGTTTATCACTAAAGTAGCCCAATATGGTTGCGTCCTCAATATCCCTGCCCAAATAAGCTATTTTGTCAGATAACTTTACAACACAACCCTCCCACGTACAAGCCTGATACTGACCCGGTTTATTAAAATCATTCAAATCAATCAACACAGTGCGGGGCTTAAGGCTGCTCTCATCAATCTCTCCGCAATGTGAGATTATGCCGTCTCTTACAGCGTATGTAAGATTCAGATTCTGCATACACTCATGATGGTCAGGAAGCAACTCTATATCATCTATAAAATGCAGTCCGTTATGCTCATGCCAAAAAGACTCATTCAGATATTCTTCAGTAATACTGTTCAATACCGTTTCTCCATGATGTCCAAACGGTGCGTGTCCAAGGTCATGCCCCAGCGCTATAGCCTTTACAAGTTCAAGATTAAGCCCCAATGCCTCAGCCAGCGTGAACGCCACTGACCCAACGTGGGTCACATGCTCCATACGCGTGCATATATGGTCGTTGCCTGCACCGCCAAAGAAAACCTGAGTCTTATGCTTTAGCCTTCTGAACCCGAAAGAGTGAAGAATACGGGTATAATCCCTGTCAAAATCAGAACGTACGTCACCTTCGGTCTTATATATAGGCAATTCCCTGTGCGTAAGACGCTCATCACTATTGCATGCAGCCACGCTCTTAAATTCATTCATAGTTACGGAATTTTTAGTATGTCAAAGATACACTATTTTTCTTAACCACACCCTATTTTATACGTTTTTTTTTGCATATAAAATTAAAAAGCACTAACTTTGCAACTGCAAAACGGAGGTGGCAGGCAGTATGAATGCAGTTGTAAAAAAAAGTATTTGGGGAGTTATCATATCATTGGCAAGCATTATAGCACTTGCGTTATTTGCCGTTTGCACATTAGTGTATGTAGTCTTTACGCCTAAAAGGCTTACACCTATTGTAAATCAGGTGGCGGATTCCATTTTAACGGAGCCGCACACATTGGATAATGTAGAACTCACATTCTTTAGCACATTCCCCGATTTTGGACTTGAGATAAAAAATCTATGTGTCAAGCACTCCGCTCCACAAGCCCCTACAGACACCGTTTTCAGCATTCCGTCGTTAGTTGTAACTCTCAATGTAGAGTCATATTTCACACAAAAGAAACTTGACATAAACGGAATAGGTATAAAAGATGCCACCGTTAATGTGTTTATAGATTCATTAGGTAATTTGAATTTGGCACAAATAGTTGATATTCCGCCAGATACAGTCCAAACGGAATCATCGCCGTTACCTTTTTATTTTGATATAAACAAAGTCTTAATAGAGAACTGCAAGGCATCATTTATTGATATGCCTGACACTATTTCATTTACCGATGTAAACCTCAATCTATACGCCGAGGCTGACATTGACTCCACATTTTCTGACATTAGGGCTGATATTGAGAAACTTAATTTGAGTTGGCAGTCAGTTGACATTGATTTGGTTGGCAATATAGCCATAACAGACTCCCTGACGGCTGATATACAGGAACTTAATCTTGATTTAGGTCCATTGGCACTAAGTACCGACGGCTTATTCAGTATGGCTATGGACTCTACGGCAGGTATGTATGTTGATGTCAATGCCATAATAAGCGGTTGGCAATACTCAGACATAATTAAAGTCATATCTCTGAAGCAGTGGAACGCAGTACCTGCTCTTGGCAGAATAATGTCAGCAATACCCGCTTCCATTCCAAAGGAGATAGAGGCTGATATGACGTTATCCACAACCCTAAAAATGAAGGGAAATCTTGATGACAGGCATTTCCCTGTAATTGACAACAGGCTTCAAATAAGTGACCTGCACGGACATTATGACCTTACCAAAGTTCCATATTCATTAGACTCCACAATGCTTAGTGTGGATACGCATTTTGATATGAATCACCTGAAAAGGAGTAAGGTTACGGTCAATGATTTCAGCACAAGGATATTATCTGAATTGCATAATGGCGGCGATACGCCAAACACGTTGCATCTTACCGCACAGCTTACAAATATGTTCCCATCGGGTAAAACGGATAAATTCAACCCTACATTTGATGTGAATTTAAATGTAGGTGCTGATGTGGCGGAGGCAAATCTTTATGTAGATTCTCTGCTGAACTGCATTGCAGACTCTCTACCGTCAATACTTTATGAAATTCATAATGCCTACTCCCCTACAAGCAGAGCCCCGGCAGAAGTGAAGAAAACCATAAATAACATTAAGACTTACACTCATAACGCATCAGTATCAGGCATGCTGAATCTTGATGTGGTGGTTAAGCATACCCGTCTTAATGATATAGTGGAATTGGATTGGGACAGCATTTACGGAGACATGACACTAAACGTAAATGACATTAAAGTCCATGCCCTTGACGGCTACGATGCAGGCATCGGGGTATTGGATTATAAAGTCAGTTTCCCTATCCCTGATTCAACACTACAAGCACTTAAAAACTATGTTAAGGATGTGGACTCTCCTGATTTAATGAATTTTGACTATAGATTGGGCTTGAAGAACATAAAAGTGGATATGCCGTATCTGAACATTGACATTCCAAACACCACCCTTGGCATATTGGGACAGGAGTGCACTGACAGCACCAAGAAATTCACCCCTACATACATTTTTGATTTTAAGGTTGATGAACTTACGGCAATTATAGATACTGACAGACTATGGATTGCAAAACCATACGGTGAGGTTTACTATAGAGGTTCGTATAAAAATCCCGACTGGCAATACACACATTACACGGCAAAAATTGACAGCATTGAGTATGGTTTTATTAACTATAATGCAATTCTGATAGGACAAATGGAATTTAAGTATGAAGAGGAAGGGGATTTCTCCAATTATAATGACTATGTTGTTGACTTAAAACCTGATGTATATATTGATATTGAGAATATGCAGGTGGTTCCAATACAAACCGTTTTGCCAAAATTAGTATATACATACCGTAATCAGAAGGCAGAGATAACCAAAAGCAGAATACAAATAGGTGAATCTGATTTTGAATTGACCGGCAATTTGAATAATGTTGCAGATTGGAGAAGCAAGAGCGGAAATTTGGAGGCTGACCTTAAATTCTACTCAGAGAAGACAAACGTTGATGAACTGTTAGGTATTATTTCCTCTCTTAAAAGTTATTATACAGAATTGGGACTTATTGGAAATGACAACAAACCTATAGAAGAACCTGTAGCGGCGGATTCAGCAAAAACTTCTGACAATCCTATGTATGAATTGATGGCTTCAATACCGTTTGATATTGATTTGGCACTTGACGCAGACATTAAGAATGCCGTTATAATGGGTCAAAAGGCTAAAAACCTTACAGCCGATGTTTATCTGAATGACGGTACTTGTATGCTTGAAGACATTGCTTTTGAGAGTGATTTGGCAAACATTAACCTAAATGCCAAGGTGGCTCTTACGCAGCCAAAGGATGGCAAACAGTTTGGCGACAGCACGTCATTGGATATGAGCTTCAAAATGCACAATATTGACATTAAGAAAGTTATAGATATTATTCCAAATATTGACTCCATTATGCCAATGTTGCGTTCACTTGCAGGCAAGGTTGATGTGGATTACACGGCATCAACACTCTATAATGACAAACTTGAATTGCTGCCAAATCACGATGTGGAGAATCTCTCAATCTCAGGCACCGATTTGGTTATTATTCCCCAAAACATATATAAAACAATTTCAAAATTATTGGTGTTCCATAAGGATGCCACAAATAAGATAGACTCTCTATATGCGGAGGCACACTATAATAACGACACCCTATCTGTATATCCTTTTAAAATAAAACTTGACAAACTGTTGGTTGCCGCCGGCGGAAACCATACTATGAACGGCAATTCAATTGAAGAACTTGATTATCACGTTACCGTCTTAAAGCCTGTAATTATAGGAGTAAGAATAGGTGGCACTATAGATAACATGGATATAGGGCTTGAAAAGCCCCGCTATACAAAAAATGAGCCTGTGCGTTATCATGAGGCTCAAATTAACGGCAGAACCATTATTGATGATATAAAATCAACAGCAGAGGTGTTTGTTGATGCGTTAAGAGGTACAAGGTGATGAATAGATTATTTACTATATTGTTATTATTATGTCCGGCTGTTTTGTTTGGTCAGGGCTTTGGTGGAAGCATTGATGTAAACGGTTCATACAACTTTATAAAAGGGCATACAGAAAATTTGGATTTGAAGCTCAATTATGACACTACAAAATGGTATATACATACCGATATCAGTGGTGGTCATAAGTATTGGAGCACTGAAACAGAAAAATTCTCTGCCAGCGGCACCAAGGAGTTTTGGAACCATATTGATGGACTGAACCAAAGCGATATATATAAAGCAGTACAGAAAGGCTACATTACAAAGGGAAGTTATGACTATACAAAAGATAACAAACGTGGCTGGAATGGCGGAGCAGGTGTTGACATCGGGGTTAATATCACCCCTAAAGATGTACTGTCTGCATATCTTAGATACGATTATTATGGCAATAAAAATAATTCCGTAACCAACAGCGGAAAATTGGACTTGTCAGGCAAAGAACCCGATATAAAGATAGACTCAATTATGGGTCATCAAGATGAAGACTACAAGTTCTCAAGCCATCAGATAGACTCACACATAAAATACAACCACGATTTCAATGTTCAGGGGCGTAACTTATGGGTGCAGTTCTCCACATTCATGAGTTTTGACAGGGAGGAAAAGGAGAGGTCTCTGCACAATGACCGTGGTGCTTTTTACAAAGAAGAGAAACGGTACAAGGCTCCAAGCAACCTGAATGACCTTAACTATCTGTACCAAATCTATTATGAGGATAAGAACCTGTTTACAGCACCCGGGCTTAAAGGCTCATTAGGAATTGATGTAAAACAGAACAACGAGATGGATTTCTATTGGCGTAAAGACTTTATAAACGGGCAATGGACGGACGACAAGTCAAAGACACAAGGCTATTGGTACTACTCACTTGCCGTAGAGCCTGTAATAAAACTGGACTATAGCATTTACAAGTTTGATTTTGGAGTGGAGAACAGATTACAGTGGTTTACTCATGCCCTTACACCCGATATGGCAGAAGGCAAAAGTTTAGACTCCATAAAAGTCTCATTTAAAAATAATGAGTGGCGCGATATGGTCAGGGCATACATAGGCTACAGACCTGCCGACAGGCATAGTCTGCAAGTATCTTACAACAGAAACATTATACGCCCCACATACGATAAACTTACAAGCATGATAAAGGTTGGTGATACAGAAAGTGAATACTTTACCGGTAATCCAAACCTAAAGCCACAAATAAACAATGCGGTGGATTTAAAATACACCTACACGTTCAAGCAGAATTTTGAACTATACGCATTGCTTAAATACACCCATACGCGTGATAAGGCAGAGAAAGTTGTGGATAACACCACTACAGACGGAATCACATACTACACATACATAAATGCCGGCATTCAGCAACAGGCAAGTGCCAGAGTGGATTTAAAGGGTACTTGGGAGCATTTCACTATGGAAATTTACGGACAGACCAACATTGAGTTTATATCTTATAAGAATAACCTTAAGGCTACAAAGACCACTGTAAACTATGAGATTTTTGCTGATTTAAAGTGGAAACTGCCACAAGGTTGGGGTATAAACCTTAAAGGCGGTTATGCCAGCCGTAAGGAGACCGCCTACAGTGCAAAAGACTCTTATATTCAGACCAATCTGCGTTTCTCTAAGACATTCTTTGATAAACTTGACCTCTATATAGAGGGCAGGGATTTGGGAGATTTCAACCAATATGAATATACATGGAATGAAAAATTGGATTATTGCAAAATCTCCAGAACGGCAAACCATAGGATAGCACTGGCAATAGGATTGAAATATAATTTTTGAAAATTAAATAATAATAATTACCTTTACAACCGAATAAACCAAATAAAATATTCATTAGTATGAAAAAACTGTTTTTACCCATTGCCACTATATTGGCTCTATCTGTAAATGCGTTAGCATCAAGTTTTAGTGTAGGCGTTGAGGCAGGTTATGATTTCCTTGATTTCAGAACCCAACACAACGTTTACTATACCACGGCACCTAACGGCACTAATTTGGGAATAATAAAGGAGTATTTTGAGGTTACACAAGCAAACAAACATATTTCAACTTACGCCGCAACCACACTCAAAGGTATTCCTATTCAGAAAACTGTAATTGAGACAAAAAACAGCACAGGCAGAATACCTACTATGCACGGATTCCATGTAGGTCCTATATTTGATATAAGATTCTCTGACAAAATGGGGCTTGGACTGAAATTAGGTCCAAAATACCAGTTTGCAAGAACCAATGGCGGTATCTTTGACACTAAAGATGAGAGGAATTTGCATAACAACAGCGACTGTTACAAGAGATACAACACCACTTATCATGGAATAAGCATACCTATACGTCTGTCATACAATTGGGATTTGCCAAAGAATTGGAATATATGGATAATGACAGGTCCTGAAGTGAACATATCATTATCCTTTAAAGAGAATTATTCTGTATTTAACGACATGTCAGGCAAATGGGACGATTATACATATAATTATCTGAACGGTAAGCAATATGTTAACGGGACTTTGGTGGATTGGGATAATCCTGAAGACCTATCGCCAAAACAGAAGGAAGAGTACCACAAGACACTGCCAATACACTTGACATGGGGCATAGGGTTTGGTTTCGGCTATAAGAATTTCTTTTTCTCTGTAGCATACGATTTTGGTGTTACAAACAGATACTACAAGCAAAGAGAATCATACCAATGGGCAAGCGACGTGTATGAAGACCCTGAGACAGGAGCAAAGTCTGACGTTTTATGCGTGGAGACTGCAGAATTCAAGCATAGTCTGTACAACGATAAACTTACAGTCTCTATAGGTTATACGTTCCCAATAATCAAGAACGGGGTTAATATGACAGGCAAGCATAAGGGAGAATACACAAAGGCAAGACAGAAAAAAATAAAGGAGCAGGAAGAGGAGAAACAACAACTTCTTGAAGAGTTAAGGGCTATGGAAACGGAAATGAATGCAGAAGCAGGTCAATCCAAATAAAAATCCTTTGTAAGACATTTGAAATCATCTGTGTATAAGTGGCGTGACTGCTCTATATACAGATGATTCTCTTTTTCTGTACCCCGATGCCAGGTAAAACACATGACCACACGTTTAACCGCACCATCAACTACAGGGTGAATATAGTGAATATAAGATAAATACAAACCTCTATCCTCTGCCCTACGCACAAAATCAGCCTTGCTCTCAATAGGCAGAATAACATAAAACCTGCCATCGGCGGTAAGTGTTTTGCACACGCCGTCTATCAATTCACTGAAAGGCAGTGAATCTGTGTGGCGTGCAAGGGTGCGTGATGCTGACGGATTCTTCAGGGAGTTTACAAAATACGGCGGATTGCACACTATGCCGTCAAAACTTATGTTTTGCAACTTGCAAGCCTCAGCATACTCCTGCCAACCGGCGTTAACGCCGTTTATACTCCAAGGTGAGGCTTTAAAGTTCTCCTGAGCCTGTGTGTAGGCATCAGTATCTATCTCTACGGCAGTGATAGCCACATCGGGGTAACGCTGCTTAACCATTAAAGCCACCAAACCTGTGCCTGTACCCACGTCCGCTATACGACGGCAACCGTCAAAATCACATAATGAGCCAAGCAAAACCCCGTCTGTACCCACTTTCATGGCACATCGGGACTGATTTATTCTGAATTTTTTAAATTGAAAGTATGTATTTGGCATAAATCTGCTTAATTTTAACTAAATTTGCACCCATTATGAATGAGTTGGTAAATAAAATGACATCGTTCATTGTTATGGACGTACTTGAGAGAGCCATTGAACTGCAAAACAACGGTATCAACATTATACACATGGAGGTAGGCGAACCCGATTTTGACGTACCAAGTTGCGTGGCAGACGCTGTGGCTCAAGCATATAAAGAACATCGTACCCATTACTCACACTCGTTAGGAGATATTGAATTGCGTAGAGAGATAGCGGCTCTGTATAAGGCGGAGTACGGTGTTACGGTATCTCCTGAACAGATTATTGTTACTGCCGGCTCATCTCCAGCCATTATGCTTGCCATGATTCTGCTCTGCAATAACGGCTCTGAGGTCATACTCTCCAACCCTGGTTACGCATGCTACGCAAATTTTGTGCTTGCCGCTCATG
>JAKSNX010000067.1 GCA_024405815.1 Paludibacteraceae bacterium
ACCTCACGCCTGTAGCATTTGAATCCTGCTGTGGTATCGGCTATAGGAAGCCCTGTTACTATTCTTACATATTTAGATGCAAAATAAGACATAAGCACCCTGCCCATAGGCCAATTCACCACATTTACACCCGATACATATCTTGACCCGATGGCAACATCGGCACCGCCAACGGCACATGCATCGTATAGTTTCAGAAGGTCATTAGGATTGTGAGAGAAATCTGCATCCATCTCAAACACAAAATCATACTTATGCTCCAACGCCCACTTAAAGCCTGCTAAATAGGCACGCCCAAGCCCCTGCTTACCAGCCCTCTCCATAATAAACAGAGAATCTGCAAACTCCTTCTGCAACCCCTTTACTATGGCGGCTGTTCCATCGGGTGAGCCGTCGTCTATAACAAGAATATCAAACTTGCGAGGCAGTGCGAACACCACTCTAATAATGTTCTCTATATTCTCCTTCTCATTGTATGTAGGTATTAAGACTACTGAATCAGACATAACGGTTATTCTGTTTTTAAGATTTTACACCACAAAAATAGTGAATTATATTTTATTTGCAAAATATCTATTTGCAATCATTTGGCTTATGCATCTCATTCAGGCACTCAATGGCGTTTGCTATAGAGATTATATCCTTTATTCTTATAAACCGCTTGTTGTTCTCCTCTTTGAACTCTGTGGTGGTGTAGTGATTCATTGCGTACTGCAGGATTCGGTTAAAATTCTCTGATTTATAATAGACTGATTCAAAATTACTTATAAAGTATGCAGTTAGTCTGCCGTTCTTTAGCACCGCTTTCTCTATGCCGCACTTCATACACAGCCAGCGGAACCTTACCACACTTATAAGTTCCTGTGCTTTGGCAGGGATAGGTCCAAAGCGGTCTTCCAACTCCTTTTCAAATGCAGACAGAGTTTCCTCATTCTTTATACCGTCAAGACGGCGGTATAGTTCCATACGCTCAGATATGCTCTCTATATAGTCTGCAGGCAGCAGCAGTTCCAAATCAGATTCAAACATGCAGTCTGTGGCGTAGATGGTGTCTTCAGCCTTAATCTCATCGTAGAACACCTCTTTAAACTCATCGTGTTTAAGCTCATACATAGCCTCGTCAAGAATCCTATGATATGTCTCGTAACCCAAATCGGCTATAAATCCACTCTGCTCACCGCCAAGAATGTTTCCTGCACCCCTTATATCCAAATCCTGCATTGCTATGTGTATTCCGCTGCCAAGGTCAGAAAAATTCTCTATGGCTTGCAAGCGGCGGCGTGCATCTGTAGGCACAGTGTTAAGTGGCGGAGTTATCATATAGCAGAATGCCTTTTTATTAGTTCTGCCCACACGCCCACGTAGCTGATGTAAATCACTAAGTCCAAAATTTTGGGCGTTGTTTATAAACATTGTGTTTACATTGGGTATATCAACCCCCGATTCCACTATTGATGTGGATAGCAGAATATCGTACTCACCGTTAATGAAATTAAGAAGTGTGTTCTCAAGTTTCTCGCTCTCCATCTGTCCGTGCCCTATGCAGATTTTTGCCTGTGGCACTAATTTATGCAGGTAAACCTCTATGTCGGCTAAGTTTGATATATGGTTGTTTACAAAGAACACCTGTCCGTGACGGCTTATCTCATACTCTATGGCATCTTTTATAATGTCATCATCCATACCTATAAGTTCTGTCTGCACAGGGTAGCGGTTAGGCGGCGGAGTGGTTATTACAGACAAGTCTCTTGCCCCCATAAGTGAGAATTGCAATGTACGTGGGATAGGGGTGGCGGTAAGGGTCAGCGTATCTACATTGGCTTTCATTTGGCGTAGTTTCTCCTTAGCACTTACCCCAAATTTCTGCTCCTCATCTATAATAAGCAGCCCTAAATCCTTAAACTTAATATCTTTGCCAAGTAGTTTGTGGGTACCTATAAGTATATCTATTGAGCCGTTGGCAAGTTTCTCTCTTATCTCTTTAATATCTGACGCTTTTCTTGCCCTACTCAGATAATCAACAGTGCATGGGAAACGCTTTAACCTACGGGTAAAACTCTTGTAATGTTGGAATGCAAGAACTGTGGTGGGTACCAATACCGCCACCTGCTTGCTGTCTGTAACGGCTTTAAAGGCAGCTCTTATAGCAACCTCTGTCTTTCCAAATCCCACATCGCCGCATATAAGACGGTCCAT
The DNA here is from genome assembly GCA_024405815.1 of Paludibacteraceae bacterium. Classification (GTDB taxonomy): domain Bacteria; phylum Bacteroidota; class Bacteroidia; order Bacteroidales; family Paludibacteraceae; genus Enterocola. Next base: position 2,197 of record JAKSNX010000067.1, read on the forward strand.
AGGCTTGCCACTCTCCATATCCTGCTTAACTGCGGCAGTAGCTTTGCTTTGGTCTGGGGTATCCTCATAAATAAAAGATGATTCCAACTCCTGCTGAAGATAACTATCGGGTGAGTACTTAAAGCCCTCCTCCTGCTTACGGGTGGCATATAGCAATATAAGTTCACGGGCAATATCCTTGACTTTCTTTTTAGTGCGGTCTTTAAGGTTAGACCATGCGGCTGTGCCTAATTTATTAAGGTGTGGTGGTTCTCCGTCACGGCTCTTGTATTTAGAAAGGCAGTGAATGGAGTGTATGTTAACCAACACAATGTCATCATCTTTGAATATGAGTTTAATGACCTCTTGCACCTTGCCGCCAGTCTCCATACGTATAAGACCGCCAAATTTACCCACACCATGGTCTGAGTGTACCACATAATCGCCTATTTGGAACTGCATAAGTTCCTTTAGTGACAACACCACCTTGCCAGCCCTTGTCTTGTTTGATTTTAGCGAGTATCTGTGGTAACGGTCAAAAATCTGATGGTCTGTATATAGGCAAATGCGGCTCTCCTCATCTATAAACCCTTCGTGTACAGAACTTAATACAGGTAAAAAGGTTATATTGTACTGCTTGTCGTCAAAAATATCCTTCAGCCTCTCTATCTGCTTGGCGTTATCGCTGAACACAAACACCTTGTATCCGTTCTCCTGCTTCTGCTTAAAATCAGCAGCCACCAAATCAAAATCCTTGTGGAATATGGGGTGTGGCTTTTGGCCTATCTCAAGTATATTGCGTGTCTTAAAGTGGTTTCTGCCGCCTATCTCTATAACTTTATGTTCCTTAATAAACCCTTCTAAATCAGCACCTGTGATAAAGCTGCCCGAATCGGGGTTGTCACTATAAACACTCTCTATAGTGTCAAATGCAAATTTAGCGTCAAACAGGCAGAAAACGGTGCTGTCGTTCATAAACTCTGTTATAGGCACCATCTCTTCTGTGGTCTCATTTACAGTATTTGATATAACTGTAATGCTATCAAGCGACTCTACTGATAGCTGATTCTCTATGTCAAAACTGCGTATGGAATCTATCTCATTGCCAAAGAAATCTATTCTGTAAGGCATATCGTTAGAGTAAGAGAACACATCTATAAGACTGCCCCTTACAGAGAACTGCCCTGGCTCATACACAAATTCTGTTTGAGTGAATCCGTAGGCTGTAAGTGTGTCAATCACAAATTGTAAATCAATTTTCTCTCCCGATGTAAGGTTAAGGGTCTCTCCGCTAAGGGTCTTGCGGCTTACAACCTTTTCTGCCAACGCCTGTGGGTATGTTACCAACGCCCAATTCTCAGATGTGTTGCAAAGATTAAGTGCCTCTGTCCTCAGAACCTGATTAGCGGCGTCTTTCTGTACACCATTCTTTATAAACTTACGGTATGATGATGGAAAATAGCAAGTATGCTCCTTGCAGTCAAACTGTTGCAGGTCATTAAAGAAATAGCCCGCCTCGTCTTCATCGTGTAGTACAAACACCACGCTTTTGCCTTGTCCTGTGGCTAAAGAGTGCAAAAACATAGCAGGGGCGGAACCTAAAAAACCTTTTATAAAAAGAGATTTCTGTCTGCCCTCCTCCCACCATTTTATCTGCCGTAAAACGGTGTGGTCATTTAAATACTCCTGAAACTCGGTAATATTCACTGTTACCTATCTCACTTACAGAATGCAAATGTACGCTTTTTTAATCACAATTTTGATGTTTCATAAAAAAAACATATCTTTGCATAAACTTTTAAAATTCATTTTTATGAAAAAGATTCTACTATTATGTGTAACGCTATTTTCAGGGGCAGTTGCAAGTGTGTTTGCAGAATGCACAGGTCATTCCACAGCCATTGATTTTGAGTACAAAGACAGTAAAGCATGGACGGAAGGCTATAACTATTCTTTCACCACAACAGCAGATGGTGTACTAATAGAATTTGAGGTTCTTGATAAGTTTGATGGTATGGCAAGCCCTATGTTATTTGACAAGAGCAATTTTGAAACTCTTAAAGAGTATGAGATGAAATTATCGGGTAGCAAGGCATCTTACACACTTAAAGGCTATAGTGAGGGTGATGTTATAAATGTACTTATGAAAATGCCTGTAGATGGGGGTCAACTGTTTACTTCACGTATAGGCTACCAAGTGGGCAGTGATTGCTCTGAATGGGACAAGGCTTGCGGAGGCTCTTCTACAGCGTCAGACCCTGAATATTCAGGAGCAGACCCTGCTTCAAAACCTTGGGTTAACGGATATGAGTACTCTTTTGTAACAACAGATGCCGGTGTTCTTGTTAAATTCAATATACTTGACAGATTTGACGGTATGGCTAATCCAGACTTGTTTATATTTGATACAACCACTCCTGGAAAACCATTAAAAGGAGACCCTCAGAAAATGTCTATGTATGGAGTAGGCGGTTTATACCTGTTAGATGGCGTTTCTAAAGGTGATGAGGTGGAGGTTATGATGAAAATGCCTATTGCCGGCGGCGTATTGTGGACAGAGCGTCACTCATACATTGTAGGTACAGATTGTTCTACAGCGGTTTCCCCAACCCAAACTGATGTTAAAGAGATTTACCCTAACCCAACAAAGGGGGTAGTATATTTCAGTGCTGAGTCAACCATAAAACTTATTGAGATATATAGCACATCGGGTAGTTTACTAAGAACTTCCACTCCTCTTGCCCTTAACACACAAGTTGATTTCTCTTATTTTGAGCAAGGTACATATCTTGTAAAGGTATATACAGAAAACGGTGTGTTCAGCTCAAGCATAATTAAACAATAAACCTATATAAAACATAAGTATTGACCTATAAGGAGATACTGAAACAATATTGGGGCTATGATGGTTTCCGCAGTCTGCAGGAGGAGATAATAACTTCTGTAGGCAGCGGAAATGATACATTAGGACTTATGCCCACAGGTGGCGGTAAGTCTATAACGTTCCAAGTTCCTGCCATGGCTCAAGATGGGCTCTGCCTGGTAGTAACACCCCTTATTGCACTTATGAAAGACCAGGTGCAGAACCTGAAAGCACGTGGCATAAAGGCGGCGTCAATCTATGCCGGAATGACTCCACAGGCGGTTATGGAGACCTACGATAACTGCATTTACGGACACTATAAATTTTTGTATGTATCGCCAGAGAGACTTTGCACACCTATATTTATAGAGAAACTGCCACACCTGAACGTATCTCTTATAGCGGTAGATGAATCCCACTGCATATCACAATGGGGATACGATTTCCGCCCGTCATATCTAAAGATAGCAGAGGTCAGGAAACACCTGCCCGGTGTGCCTGTGCTTGCACTTACAGCCACTGCCACTCCACAGGTAGTAGATGACATACAGGATAAATTAGGCTTTACGGATCATAATGTTTTCCGTAAAAGTTTTTTACGCAAGAACCTTGCTTATATTGTACGTAAGACAGAGGATAAGCCAAAACAACTACTTACAATACTTGAAAAAGTGCCTGGCACATCGGTGGTATATGTGCGTAACCGCCGTAAGACCAAAGAGATGGCAGACTACCTTAATACATGCGGCATTAAGGCACACCACTTTCACGCAGGGCTTACCAATGCCGATAAGGACATTATACAAGAGAGATGGAAAAGCGGAGAGTATAGGGTTATAGTGGCTACCAACGCATTTGGAATGGGTATAGACAAGGCAGATGTACGTACCGTAATACATATTGATGTTCCTGACTCCTTAGAGGCTTATTTTCAGGAGGCAGGACGTGCCGGGCGTGATGAAAAGAAGGCGTATGCCGTACTTCTTTATGATAAAGATGACATTGCAAAACTAAAAAAACGCATATCAGACACATTCCCACCTAAAGAATTTATAGTTAAGGTATATAATTGCCTGTCTTGCTATTATGAGATTGCCGTGGATTGCGGAGAGGGTTTCCGCCATGATTTTGACATTTTGGAGTTTTGTACCATTTACAAGCTACCTTTTGTACAAACACATAATGCTCTAAAGATATTGGAATTGGCAGGGTATATAGTCTATACAGAGGACGATGAGTCTTACTCAAGAGTAATGTTCATAGGGCATAGAGATGACCTTTACGATATTGACGTAACTAAAGAGGAAGACCTTATAATAAACTATCTATTACGCAATTACACAGGGCTCTACTCTCAATATGCAGTTATTCACGAGGGTGATATAACCAAAAAGACGGGGCTAAGCAACCATACTGTAACAGACACGCTGATAAGTTTATCTAAAAGACGAATACTAAACTACATTCCACACAAGGTATCACCCTATATAGTATATACAGAGGATAGGGTACCCGATAACAGGGTGATTATAGGACGTGACGTTTACGAGGTACGCAGGGCAAAATTTGAAACCCTTATAGAGTCTATTATTAAGTATGCCGAGAACAGCTCTGAATGTCGCAGTAAAATGTTGCTTAAGTATTTTGGAGACCCCGATGCCCACGACTGCGGAGTGTGTGATATTTGCCTTGCAAAGAAGAAAAACGGCAACATTGCACACGGTATTGAAGATAAAATAGTATCTTTGCTACAAAACAGAAAAATGTCAGTAGAGGAGTTGGCATCGGAGGCTAAAACACCTCTTGAAGATACGCTTAAGGCAGTACGCCACTTGGCGGACAATGGTAAAATAGCACTAAAGGATAATATGATATGGAGTTTAAACTAACAATTTTAGGGTCAGGGTCAGCAGTGCCGGCAAGAGACAGAAACTCATCGGCACAGATTTTGGAGACACATGATAAGGGCTTTCTTATAGATTGTGCAGACGGCACGCAACTACAGATAATGAAATATGGGGCTCACACATCAAGAATAAGCCATATTTTTATATCACACCTGCACGGAGACCATTTCTTTGGACTTATTCCACTACTAACCACGATGGGGATGAAAAACCACAATAAAGACGTTCATATCCATTCTGACGCCCAACTGGAAACCCTGCTAAAGCCACTACTTGAATATTTCTGCCACGATATAGGGTTTAACATAATATTTGAGCCTTATAATGCATTGGAGAGCAGCGTTATATATGAAGACAGAAGTCTTACCGTAACCACTATCCCTTTAGTACACTCAGTACCCACCGCAGGATTTCTTTTTAAAGAGAAAAACATTGATAATCCAAACAGCTACGCCTACTGTTCAGATACCAGATATACAGAGCGTATATTACCTATAATAAGTGACGTAAAATGCCTCTATCATGAGACCACTTACGGTAAGGATTTTGCAGAAAAGGCTAAGGGAAGATTACACTCCACCACTACTGATGCCGCCACCATTGCAGAGAAGGCAAATGCAGACAGACTTATAATAGGTCATTTCTCTAAACGATACGATGACCCTACTCCACTGCTCCAAGAGGCACGTGCCATTTTCCCAAACACATACCTTGCGTATGACGGAATGACCATTACTTTCTAAAAACAAGAAAAAAAGTGTCTGATTTTTTTGGTTTTGTCTGCAATTTGATGTAATTTTGCCGTCCAATTATCCGTCATTATGAGTGAAAAGTACTTCTTTGAGTTAAAATCCATAGAGCAATTTCCTCATACTGAGAGCTTTAAGATTGGTAACGAGTTCTTTGCAACTGATGATAAGCAGGAGATTGAAGGTGGAGATTTAAGCGTTAGCGTTACTGCTAAAAGATTGGGAGAGGGGTTTAGTCTTGACATTAGTTTAAAAGGTAAGGTTACAGTCTTATGCGACAGATGTCTGAACCCATTGGATATAGAAATAGAGGCAACGGACAGCGTTAGGGTTAAGGATTTTGACGGTATGGAGTATGATGATGATGACCTTTTGGTTATGCAGGTTGCAGAGACAGGCGTTGACTTGGAGTGGAGGATTTATGAGATGGCATCGCTGGCACTACCTATGCAGAAAGTTCACAAAGATGGTGAGTGTGATAAGAAAATGACCGATATCCTTAACGGATATGCTGATACAGGCAAAGAGTCAAAAGATAGTGATGATATAGACCCAAGATGGGATGCCTTAAAGGCTTTAAAAGATAGAATCAATAATTAAAACATAAATATTATGGCACATCCTAAAAGAAGACAATCAAAGACAAGAACCGCAAAGCGTAGAACACATGATGTTGCAGTAGCTCCTACAATTGCTATCTGCCCTAACTGCGGTGCGCCTTACATTTATCATACAGTATGTGGGGCTTGTGGTTATTATCGTGGAAAATTGGCAGTAAGCCAAGATAAAGAAGAGGCATAGTAGAAATTATGAATCTTATAAGTGTAAATAAATATTGGTGGTGGCATCGCTTAAGTTATTAAGGTGGATGTCCGTTCAATGTGTATTTACAAGAAATAGAAACCGTAGGAATCCACCCTGCGGTTTCTTCTTTTTTAAGTAATCTTTAAAAAATAAAATAACATTATGTATAACAACATGAAAATAACTAAAAAAATCGTCCTGTCAGAGAACGATATGCCAAAACAATGGTATAACGTTTTGGCTGACATGAAAACCAAGCCGCTTCCTTCTCTTAACCCTAAGACCAAGAAGCCTATTACAGTAGAGGATTTGGAGCCTATATTCGCTCCAAGTATTGCACGTCAGGAACTATC
>JAKSNX010000068.1 GCA_024405815.1 Paludibacteraceae bacterium
CATCAGCCCCTACAGCTGTGGCAAGTTCCTGAGCCACTTTTTTAGTGTTCCCTGTAACAGAAAAATACGCTACAAGCACACTCTTTTTCTCTTTAGCCTCGTTAGCCTTAGAGGCGTCAATAACTTGTGCATTGGCAGATACCACCGCACATAGCATAGCGGTCATCAAATAAAAAAACTTTTTCATAAGAAACCCTATCTTTTCGCGTGCGGAGGATGAGGGATTTGAACCCCCGGTACGCTTTAGGGCGTACACCGCATTTCGAGTGCGGCACCTTAGACCACTCAGACAATCCTCCTCCTAATTATTTATTTACTCTGAACTTGTCTATGCCGTCATTTAGGAATCCTACTATTTGGTTGGCTGCCGCAATACCGGCATTTATGTTGGCCTCTGCTGTCTGTGCACCCATTTTTTTAGGTGTTGCAAAGTAGCGGCCTGCAAATTTAGCGGCAAACTCATCATTAGCAACAGGCATAATGTCTGTAATGTAACGGAAATCTGCACGTTCCTCCATAATCTTTATAAGTTCAGCCTCATTTATAACCTCTTTACGGGCTGTGTTAAGAAGCATTGCGTTCTTAGGCATCTTAGAAAGCAGATTATAGTTTATTGAGTTCTTTGTCTCTGCTGTGGCAGGAATATGAAGTGATACAACTTGGCAGGTCTCAAACAACTCCTCTGTAGAGTTAAGAGCCTTAACGCCGTCTTTCTCAATAACTTCTTTTGGGCAATATGCATCAAAAGCATAAATCTCCATTCCAAAGCCTTTTGCAATACGTGCTACATTACGTCCTACGTTTCCGTAAGCGTGAATACCAAGTTTCTTGCCCATAAGTTCAGTACCCGATGTTCCGTTGTAAAGATTACGAACACCGTAAACCATAAGACCAAGAGCAAGCTCTGCAACTGCGTTGGCATTTTGACCAGGAGTGTTCATTACACAAACACCAGCCTTAGTGGCTGCCTCAAGGTCAACATTATCGTAACCAGCACCAGCACGAACTACTATTTTAAGATTTTTTGCTGCTGCAAACACTTCTGCATCAATAATATCACTACGGATAATTATGGCATCGGCATCGGCTGCCGCATCAAGCAACTGTTTTTTCTCTGTATATTTTTCAAGCAATACAAGGTTGTACCCAGCCTTATCTGTTACTGCTTTAATGCCGTCAATAGCAACTTTTGCAAACGGCTTTTCTGTGGCTACTAAAACTTTCATAAATTATTTAAAATCAATGAGTTTGTTCAAATTCTTTCATGCAATCAATAAGTGCTTGCACACTCTCAATAGGCAATGCGTTGTAGCAAGATGCACGGAAACCGCCAACTGAACGGTGTCCCTTGATACCAACCATACCCTTAGATGTGGCAAATTTAAGGAACTCCTCTTCAAGTGGCTTGTACTCCTCTTTCATAACAAAGCATATATTCATACGTGAACGGCTCTCTTTTTGAGCAGTGCCTACAAACATTTTGCTGTTGTCTATAGCATCGTAGAGTAGATTTGATTTGGCAATGTTCTTTTTCTCCATAGCCTCTACGCCACCGTTTTTCTTAAGATAACGAAGGTTAAGAAGTGCTGTATAGATAGGCAATACAGGAGGAGTATTAAACATTGAACCATTATCTATATGTGTTTGGTAGTTAAGCATTGTAGGAATATAGCGGCTTACCTTGCCAAGAACATCATTTCTAATTATTACAAATGTAACGCCTGCAGGAGCAAGGTTCTTTTGAGCACCACCGTAGATAATAGCATATTTGCTTACGTCTATAGGGCGTGAGAAAATATCGGACGACATATCTGCAACCATCGGGATAGGAGAATCAAAATCTTCAAGAATCTCTGTTCCGTAGATGGTGTTGTTAGTGGTAATGTGGAAATAGTCTGCATCTGTAGGGATAGTCCAGCCTTTTGGAATAAATGTGTAGTTAGCATCGGCTGATGATGCAACCTCAACCACCTCACCAAAACCTTTAGCCTCTTTCATAGCTTTCTTAGCCCAAACACCAGTGTTAAGATATGCTGCTTTTTTCTCAAGAAGGTTAAAAGGAACCATACAGAACTGTGTACTTGCACCGCCTCCAAGGAATATTACGGAGTAGCCTTCAGGGATGTTCAGTAACTCTTTGAAAAGGGATACTGCCTCATCAACTACTGGTTGGAAATACTTGGCTCTGTGGCTAATCTCAAGAATAGACAAACCCTCGCCCTGAAAATCAAGAACAGCCTTTGCTGTGTCCTCAATGACCTCTCTTGGTAAAATTGACGGTCCTGCGTTAAAGTTGTGTTTCATAAGAAATTATATTGTAAATTCTATCTTTTTTTGTTTTTAGGGTGCAAAGTTACTACTTTTATACTTTATTATGAAATAAATATGCGTAAATTATTAACATTTATTTGTTATATTATTTTTCTGCCCCTTTTATAATCTCTATCAGGGTGTCTTCTGCGGCATTAAGTGATTTTATGGGAATATATTCTTCTTTACTATGAAAATTCATACCACCTGTAAAAAGGTTTGGACAAGGCATACCCATAAAACATAACTTTACTCCGTCTGTACCCCCTCTGATTGGTGTGAGTTTTGGGGTGACTCCCGCTTTTATCATTGCTTTTTTTGCCAAATCCACCACGTGAGGATATTTGCAGATAACCTCAAACATATTTTTATATTGGTCCTCGATGCTAAGTTTTACTGTACCTTCACCAAACTGCTCGTTTATGTTATCTACAATATATTGAGTGAATTCTTTTTTGGAATTAAACTCTTTCTCATCAAAATCACGGATAAGGCATACTATTTTTGCTTTGCTTACATTGCCTGTTATTGATGTAACGTGGAAAAATCCCACTTGTCCATCTGTGGTTTCAGGTATTTGCTCCGATGATAGCACCTCCACTATCTTGGACGCAATAAGTACTGCGTTCCTCATCTTGCCTTTAGCATATCCTGGATGGTAGTTTTTACCTGTAACCTCTATTGTTAGTTTTGCCGCGTTAAAATTCTCTATCTCCAATTCTCCAACCTCGCCACCATCTACGGTGTATGCAAAATCGGGTGTAAAATAGGTTAGGTCAAAAAAATCGGTGCCTCTGCCTATCTCCTCATCGGGTGTAAATGCTATGTAAATATCACCATGCTCCACATCTGGGTTCTCCATAAAAAACTCTGCCGCAGACATAATTTCAGCAATGCCAGCCTTGTCATCTGCACCAAGCAGGGTAGTCCCGTCAGATGTTATTGCCACCTCTCCGTTCTTAAGGTTGGTTATATGAGGCTTAACGCCCAAACCCTTTTCATCGGGTGATGTGTCAAGGTGTGCGATTAGACCTATATTATAGTATTTTTTAGTGGTATTCGCAGGGATTTTGGCGTATAAATAGCAATTATTGTCCAATTTAGTTTCAGTAACACCCATAGAGTGTAGTTCGTCCTCTAAAAGGTGTGCTAAATCCCATTGTCCGGGAGTGCTTGGTGTGGTTTTTGAAGACTCCCGGCTTTGAGTGTTTATCTTTACGTAGTTAATAAATCTGTCAACTACATCTATCATCTGTTGTATTGCTTTTTATAGTATTCTTGATAAGCCCCCGATGTTACGTTATCAAGCCACTCTTCGTTTGCCAAGTACCAATCTACAGTCTTTTCAAGCCCTTCTTCAAACTGCAAAGACGGTTTCCAACCAAGAGTGGTATTTAGTTTTGTAGGGTCTATGGCATAACGCAAATCGTGTCCGGCACGGTCTGTAACGTATGTTATAAGCTTTTCTGATGTACCTGGCTCTCTGCCAAGTTTTCTGTCCATAATCTTGCAAAGAAGTTTAATAAGGTCTATATTGGTCCATTCATTATGACCACCTATATTATAAGTCTCTCCAAGTGTGCCTTTATGGAATATAAGGTCTATGGCACGTGCGTGGTCCTCAACCCACAACCAATCTCTCACATTAACGCCCTTACCATAAATAGGAATAGGCTTATTATGCTTAATGTTATTGATTGACAGTGGAATAAGTTTCTCTGGAAAATGGTTTGCACCATAGTTGTTAGAGCAGTTAGACATTACAATAGGCAATCCGTATGTATGGAAATAAGCCCTTACAAAGTGGTCTGAACTTGCTTTTGATGCAGAATATGGACTGCGTGGGTCGTATGGGGTCTTTTCTGTAAAGTACCCATCTTTTCCAAGAGAGCCATAAACCTCGTCTGTAGAAACATGATAAAAACGCTTACCATCCATATTGTCTTTCCAAAGGTTTTTGGCTGCGTTAAGAAGGTTTGCTGTGCCTAATACATTAGTCTTGATAAAGCATAGAGGGTCTGTAATAGACCTATCTACATGAGACTCAGCCGCAAGGTGGATAACGCCATCAAACTTGTACTCCTGAAACAGTTTCTCTATAAAGTCTGTATCTGTAATATCGCCCTTAATAAACTGATAGTTAGGCTTGTCGCAAATATCCTTAAGGTTCTCTAAATTACCTGCGTAGGTTAGTGCGTCAAGATTGTAGCACATGTAGTTAGGGTAGTTGTTCACAAATCTGCGTATTACATGTGACCCGATGAATCCGGCAGCGCCGGTAATAAGAATTTTTCTGTCCATATTATATAATTAGTAATTAACTTTCAATTCATTAGTATCCAAGCATCCTTGAACTTTCTATTATCCTTTACAAATATCTTTAAGAAATCAGTGCCCTCTGATTCTGTATTGAAACTGCAAAGAGACACCATACAGCGGCCTTTTGCTTGAATAATGGTGCAATTGCTTTTGTATGATTCGTTTATCTCGTTTATATATTGACGTGCTTTTGCCTCTGTCTGAAAGCATGCCAATATCAAATGAAAATTATTAGTGTTGGTGGTTTTAGCCTCAACCGTGTGTTGCTCTATATTTTGTTGTACGTCAGATGTTTGTGACCCGATATTGGGAACTGACGGTGCAAATGATGCCTCTTGTTGGACTAATTGGTATATTGATTTGCCATCGTTCAAGTTCAATGGAATCATTAAGAATGCCAAAATCACCGCCGCTACAGCAGCCACCCAAGCGGCACTACGTGTAAATTGTGCTTTGCGTGATGTTTTTATTGTCTGTGGCTCATTATCTGTGGCTTTGACATCGGGGTTAATAATAGGGAAACATATAGAAACCAAGCCAAAAGAAGAACTTAGATAAGACTCCTTATGTGACGGCTCAAACTCCACACCTGTAGCGGTGCGGTGAAATATACCAACACTGCCAAACCTAAAATGCCCACGCTCTGTAAGTGTGGATGTAAGCTCCTCTATGCTTTTAGATATAATGAGATTAGCATCATCTATAGAAATGTTAAGCTCTGTGGCGAATGCTTGGGCAAGTAACCCATCGTTGTAGTTAAGAGAAGGGTTATAACCTATTGACTTGTGAGGAGGGTACAGGATACCGTCCTGCTCGTAAGAACCGTCAACAGTTGCTACAAAACCACCAAAACCAGGTAGGGTAATAAAATTGTGGTTGCGTAGCAGTTTCTCCACATTGTGAATCAATGTCTGCATTGCAACCACAAATTTAATGCTTATTTAGACTCTATTGGTCTAAAACATTAAAAAGTTATTAACAAAATTGTCACTTTTTGGCTAAGGTTATTGTAACATCTGCCTTGGATGTATCGCTAATGGGATAATCAAGGTGATATTTAAGTTTTTCATCCTCATATTTAAAAACTATAGGATCTGAACTCAAAAGAGTTGTGGCATTCACATTGTTTCCGTCAAGAGACCAAGAACCTGTTGCAATAGGGAGCAATGGAACATCTGTTGCAGTCCAGTTGTGGTCTGCGTTAAATGTAACAGAAGTTTTCTTTGCCAATGTTATTACATTGGTAATGTTGTCTAAAATGGCTCTTTGCTCTTCTGGAATCAGTATTTTCATACCTTCAACTATAATCATAATCTCATCAAGAGTTCCTTTTACAGGTATAGACATAGGTTTCCCTAATACATCAATAGTAAGGGAACCATCAAGGCTATAAATTTTCCAAGTGCCTGTAATTTGTTCTTCAGATGGACCAGATGGCTCGTCAGAACCTTTTTTACAACCTGTCAGTACTGTAAGCGCAGTTAGAGACAAAACGCAAAGTGCATAAATTACTTTTTTCATTTCTATCTGTTTTTATTATTTCGGTGCAAAATTACCAATTTTTATTTGATTTGTACAATTATTTGAAAAATATTTCGTACCTTCGCACCCGCATTCGAGAAATGCAATAGAAGTATAATTTTTAATTATTTACAAAATGTCAACAAAAATCAGATTACAAAGACATGGTCGCAAGGGATATGCTTATTATCATATCGTTATTGCAGACTCACGTTCGCCACGTGATGGCAGGTTCATTGAGCGTATCGGTGCTTACAATCCTAACACCAATCCAGCTACTGTGGACTTAAACTTCGAGAAAGCCCTTGATTGGGTTATGAAAGGTGCCCAGCCAACAGACACAGTTCGCAATATACTGTCAGAGCAGGGCGTAATGCTTATGAAACATCTTCTTGGTGGTGTAAAGAAAGGTGCATTCACAGAGGAGGTTGCAAATCAGAAATTCCAGGCTTGGAAAGACGCTAAGGCTAAAGATGCCGCTAAACTTGCAGACAAACTTGCATCAGATAAGAAAGCAGGTGCAGCTGCTCGTCTAAAAGCAGAGCAAGCAGTAAATGCAGCTAAGGCAAAAGCTGTAGCAGAGAAGAAAGCCGCCGCTATGGAGGCTCTTGAGGCTGCCGCTAAAGAGGCTGCACAAGAGGCTGCCGAGGCAGAAGCAGAGGCTAAGGGAGATGCTCCAGCAGAGGAGGCTGCTCCAGCTGCAGAGGCTCCAGCCGCTGAATAATTTAAAGAGTGGACAGTTTGTGATAAAAAAGAGAGAGGGGAGTTTTTTGCTTCCTTCTCTTTTTTAGTTAACTTTGTTAATTCAATTGATACATGAGTACGACATCCGTGTTTTGCCTCAAGTAGCCGCTGATGAGAGGAGACTTAAGGATTTTCTAAGCCGTGAGAAAGGTTTGGATGCAAGGCATATTAACGGTGTCAGAATTCTTAAACGCTCAATAGATGCCCGTCAGCGTACGGTTTTTGTAAATCTAAAGGTTTGTGCCTTTGTAAATGAGCAACCTACAGCACCAGAACTTATTAAAACCAATTATCATAATGTGTCAGACCGCCCTCAGGTTATAGTGGTGGGTGCAGGTCCTGGTGGATTGTTTGCCGCACTCAGGCTTATAGAATTGGGTTTCAGACCAATAGTGCTTGAACGTGGTAAAAATGTTCATGACCGCAGGCTTGATATAGCCCTTATATCACGTGAGGCAAAAGTAAATTCAGAGTCAAACTATAGTTTTGGAGAGGGTGGTGCAGGTGCGTTTTCTGACGGCAAACTATTCACCCGTAGTAAAAAGAAGGGCAATACAGACCGTATTCTCTCCATATTCTGCTTGCACGGGGCTAATCCAAACATTCTTATAGATGTTCACCCACATATAGGCACAGATAAGTTGCCGGCGGTTATAAAGGCAATCAGAGAACGTATCATAGCTTGTGGTGGAGAGGTGCATTTTCAGACCCGCGTTGATAACCTTATTATTAAGGATAACGAGGTTAAAGGGGTTATTGCCGATGGTAAGGAATTCCTTGGTCCCGTAATCCTTGCCACAGGTCATTCTGCACGTGATGTATATAAAATGCTACATAAAAACAGTGTGGCACTTGAACCTAAAGGCATTGCCGTAGGTGTGCGTCTTGAGCACCCTCAAACACTTATAGACCAAATTCAATACCACAATCCTAAAGGCAGAGGAGAGTATCTTCCGCCAGCGGAGTATAATTTTGTTACACAAGTGCAGGATAGGGGTGTATATTCATTTTGTATGTGCCCTGGTGGCTTTGTGGTGCCAGCCGCAAGCGGTCCGGAGCAAGTTGTGGTTAATGGAATGTCACCAAGTAATCGTGGCTCACGTTGGGCTAACTCTGGTATGGTTGTAGAGATTAGACCCGATGATATTAACCCAGATGCCTCCATAGACCCACTATTTGCCGTTATGAACTATCAAGAGGAGATGGAGCGTATGGCATATGTAAATGGTGGTAGAACACAGGTGGCTCCAGCACAAAGAATGACAGACTTTGTAAACCGCAAAATATCATTTGACCTACCTGAAACCTCATACGTGCCAGGACTAATATCAACGCCTCTTCATTTTCTGCTTCCGCAGGGCGTTTCAGACAGGCTTAGACAGGGTTTTCTGAACTTTGGCAAGTGGTCACACGGATTTCTTGCACGTGAGGCTTGCCTTATCGGGGTAGAGACCAGAACCTCATCACCAATCCGCATAATCAGAGATAGAGACACGCTACAACATATCCAAATAAAAGGGCTCTACCCATGTGGAGAGGGTGCAGGCTATGCAGGAGGCATTGTTTCCGCAGCCATAGACGGTGAGCGTTGTGCCGAAGCGGTAGCTGCGATGCTTTGAATTTTGTGTGCAATTAGTGTTCTTTTGTTCACCTAATCGTGTCCACTTTTAGAATAGCAACACACGGAATTTTAGACACTTTTTTGTGTGTATTCTTGCAAAATTGCTGTAATTGTCTTACTTTTGCACAAATTTTTCAAATCTAACTCACTTACATTGCTAAAATTTTTCCAATGTAACTCACTTAGATTTTAAATATTATACAGCCTTGAAGAATAAATATCTA
>JAKSNX010000069.1 GCA_024405815.1 Paludibacteraceae bacterium
TCACGCTCTCCGTGCTTTGACATTGCGGCATAGATTACAGGAACAATCATCATTGTTACAAACGTTGATACAAGAAGACCGCCAATAACCACTATACCAAGAGGTTGCCACATTTCAGAGCCCTCACCCTGACTGAGTGCCATTGGAACCATACCAAGTAAGGTTGTAAAAGCTGTCATAAGTACAGGACGCAGACGTGACGCTCCTGAAATCTTAATTGCCTCATTAAGTTCATAACCACGTTCTCGCATAAGGTTAATATAATCCACAAGCACAATACCGTTCTTAACGGCGATACCCACAAGCATTACAACGCCCAATGCACCAATCATATCAAGCGTTGTATGGGTAATCCATAGTGCAAGCACAGTACCCGATAGTGCAAACGGAACTGATGCAAGCATAATGATGAACGGCTTTGAGAAACTCTCAAACTGCGATGCCATAACCACATATACCAAAATTATAATAAGCATAAACAGCATTGCAATATCCTGGAATGACTCCTGCTGCTCCTCATAATCACCTGCATAACGCACAGATATGCCCATAGGCTTGTCTAACTTGGCTACTACACCCTGTATATTTGCGGCAAGTTCACCCAAGGATATATCGTAAGGGGTGACAGCCACCGTTACTACACGCTGACGGGTCTTACGCTCTATTTGAGGCGGTTGGAAATACTCCACTACATCCGCTATCTCACTTAGTTTTACAAACCTGCCCGTAGGTGTAGGGATTGTAAGGTTCTCTATTTTGGATATTGAGTTACGGTCCTCCTCCTCAAGACGTACAAGAATGTTATACTCATCACCGTCATCTTTAAGGAATCCTGCGGTGTAGCCGTTAACCCTGTTCCTTACGTATGTGGATACGGTTGCAGAGTTAAGCCCAAGACGTGCCGCTTTCTCTTTATCCACTACAATCTTAAGCTCTGGACGGTCATCTTCACGGCTTATGTCAATATCACGGGCTCCCTCACAATTCTCTGCAATGGCACGCTTAACCTCTTGTGAGAATCGGTTGGTGGCATCAAAGTCATAGCCGTATATCTCCACATTAACGGTAGATGCACCTCCACCCATACCGCTTGACATCTGACATGTGTAATCCACAATCTCAGGGTAACGCTGTAGCTCCTTACGGAACTCCTCCGCTATGGCAAAGATGGAACGCTCACGCTCATATTTCTTAGAGCATCTTACGGTCATCTTTATTTTATTGTTTGACGTATTGTTTATAAGAGCCGCAAATCCTGCATCTTCTGCAGAACCTGTGGTTGTACTTATAAGCTCAATCTCAGGAGCAAGTGCCATAAACCTCTTCTCTATCACGCGTGCAAGTTCCGAAGCCTCCTCTACACGTGTTGTCTGATGCAACTCTATATTTACGGTAAGACGACCGTTATCCTGCTGCTGCATAAAGTCTGTTCCTACCCAACCCACTATCATCGGGGAAATTGACAAAATAAAGAATACAACTGCCACTGATATGGTAAGTGCCTTATGATTTAAACATGCACCCAATGCACGTGCATACCACTGGTCAACTTTATCAAGCCACGATACAACATATCTCTGATACCAACCTGCCTGCACATCCTCCTCTACCAACTTACCGTCAACCACCTTTACTTTCTTGGCTTTAAGCAGTTTGGAGCATAGCATTGGGGTAAGGGTGATAGCTACGGTAGTTGATGTACATACAACTATTGTAACAATCCAACCAAGTTCCTTAAACATAATGCCTGCTATACCTGTAAGCATTGTAAGCGGCACAAACACCGCTACAATTACAAGGGTCGTGGCTATTACTGATACCCAAACCTCATTGGTGGCGTAGATGGCAGCCTCATGTGGATTAGAACCACGCTCTATGTGTCTGGTAATGTTCTCCAAAACCACTATGGCATCATCTACAACCATACCTATGGCTATGGTCAGTGAGCAGAGTGATATAATGTTAAGTGAACTATCTACAAATAGCAGGTATATGAACGCCACAATAAGTGCTATAGGGATAGTTATACCTATTATAAATGTGGCACGCCAACGTCCTAAGAAAAACAGAACCACAAGTACCACAAACAACAGTGCGTACAGAATAGACTCTTCAAGTGAGTCAATAGAGTTCTGAATATTCTCTGATGAGTCATATATTGTCTCTATCTTAACATCTGGCGGTATTGTTTTACGCAGTTCATCTAACTTTTTGTTTACATCGCGGCATATCTGGACTGTATTGGCACCTGACTGCTTCATTATGATAAGACGCACACCGTCTCCACCATTAAGTTTCTCATCAAGTGTCATATCTTGGATTGTATCACGCACGGTAGCTATATCACGTACATACACTTGCTTACCCGCAGGTGTGGTGGTAACAACCAAGTCCTCTATCTCACGGCTCTCTATAAACTCACTACGCACTTGCAGCTGATACTGCTCATCAAGCATTTTCACCTTACCCGATGACAGGTTAAGGTTGTTAGTGCTTACGGCAGTGCCTACAGTCTCCAATGGTATTCCGTATGCATCAAGTTTTGACTGGTCTATATCCACATATACTACCCTGACAGGCTCACCTGACATTGATATGTTTCCTATACCATCAACTTGGTTAAGCACTGGAATAACCTCATCGTCAAGCAGTTTCTCAAGACCTGGGTAAGTCTCTTTTGCTGTGACGGCATACTGTGCTATAGGCATTGAACTTGAGCTGAGCTTAAAGATAATAGGTGTCATAGCACCATCGGGTAACTCATCTTTAGCCATCTCTATATATGAACGCACATCGTTAGACGCCTCGTCCAAGTTCCAACCCCACTCAAACTCCAATGTAACAATAGACATATTATCCTTAGACTGAGATGTAAGTTTATCCAAACCATCTACAGAGTTAAGGGTGTTCTCCATTAACTTGGTTACGTTAGTCTCTATCTCAGAGGCATTTGCACCTGGATATGTGGTCATAACCATAATATATGGCGGGTCTATCTCAGGAAATTGGTCTATAGGTAATTTCAAGAACGAGAATACACCTATTATTATGACCGCCACAAATATAAGTATGGTTGAGACCGGTTTATCTATGGCTGTTTTATAAATACTCATATTAAAATCCTCCTTAAACTACTGAATCTATTACTGTATTGAATCAGATGCAATGGCAATGGCACAACCGTCTATAAGCCTGCTTTGCCCTAAAGTTACTATCTCATCACCCTCCTTAATCTCTCCCATAACCTCTACATACTTGTCAAAACGCTGACCAAGCTCCACATCTACACGTTTTGCCCTATCGCCGTCTTTAATAAATATATAACGGTTATTGGAACCTATAAGTTTAAGCACTGCCTGATAAGGTACTACAAGGGTTGAAGCCTTACCTACAGGAATTGATGTCTTTACATACATACCAGGGCGTAACACCTCTGATGAGTTAGGTATCTTAACCTTAACTGTAAATGTATGTGATGAGGCATCGATGGTAGGATATACTATCTCCACAGTAGCCTTAAACTCTTTATCGGGGTAGATATCAGACTTTAAAGTAAGAGGCATACCCTCTTTTAGCCTTGGAAAATAAGCCTCTGGTATATTGATATATGCCTTCAGCATATTTATTTGTGTCAGAGTAAGAATAGGCTGACCTGCACACAACTCTCCGTTCTCAAAATTCTTGGCAGAAATAACACCGGCATACTCAGCCTTTACAAAAGTGTTTTTCTCATAAAGGGCAAGAGTCTCGCCAAGTTGGTCATACTGCACCTTAGTTTGGTCGTATGCCTGTTGAGATATGCTTCCAGCCTCTTTCAGAGCCTCCATACGCCCCATCTCCACACCAAGATTAGCATACTGAAGCTTGTATGTGGTGTATTGTGTAGGGTCCATTCTTACAAGAAGCTGACCTTTTGATACCTTATCACCAACCTCCACAAAAATATGGTCTATAATACCGCTTACGGTTGATGATATGTTCATGGTCTCATAACCCTGTAGTGTTGTAGGCAATTCAACCACCCTATCAATCTCCTTCATCTCTATTTTCTGTACCTGAACCTGCTCCACCTTTTCTGTTTCAGTCTCAGTTACCTCATTTGTACAGGCGGCAAACGTCAGTGCACCTGTAATCACCCATAAACTTTTAATAATCTTGTTCATATCAATATGTTTTAATTTTGTTATCAATTATACGGTATGTTTATCAAATCCTTAAGGTTAAGATAAGCCTCCACTGTAGATAGTACTGCATTAACATAATTTGTTTGTGCCACAATAAGGTCTTGCGATGCCGTAGTAACCTCTGTACTTGAAGCATATCCGTATTCAAATTTCTTGGATATATTGTCAAGCACTTTCTGCGATACCTCCACATTCTTTTTCTGCACCACATACTTATCATACGCATTTTTTAGATTGTATCTAAGCTGATAGTTGCTTATGTTAAGTTGGTCTTTTGTGTCCATCATAGTATTCTGAGCAGACTGCAACGCAAGCTTTTTCTGTGTTATGGCAGATGCTCTCTGACCCGATGACCAGATAGGTACGGCGACCGATACTCCTACAGTGTTAGGGTTAGTCATATTAAAGCCCTCATCTGCACCAAAATATGTCTTGGCAGAATACTTGTAATAGGCACTTACAGATGGAATATAGTCCATAGCGGCAAGTGTAATCTGTTTCTTTGCAAGTTCAGTATTCTTGCTAACTAACTGATAATCATAATTCTTCTCTATATCAAATTCCTCTTCAAGTATAGCAAGTGTCTCATCAATAGACATCAGGTTACTTATTTTATCTGTCAGTGTTACATTGGTGTCACGGTCAAGCCCCAATAAAAACCTTAACGTACTAAGCATAACCTCTCTGTTTAGTTGAACATCGCTGATAGATGTCTTATAAGTGTTTACCTGCACCTCTATTTGGTCTGCTGAAATCTGCTCTGCGGCACCCACCTCAACAGCCTTTAACGCCCTTTTGTAAAGTGTTTCAAGGTTATTGTAGTTATCCTGTAGCAAATCTATAGTCTCTGTCAGAGTAAGAATTGTGTAGTAAGTAGTTATTACACTGTTAATTACAGTCTGTTCTGTCTTTTTCTTTGAAACCTCAGACATCTCTATAGCCAAATTATTAAGCAATGTGGCAACCACCTGCTTACCAGAGAATGCCAAAGCGGCGGTAACGCCTAAAGTACCGTTAGGGTTCATTGGCATAGCCATACCGCCTATATTCATCTTATACCCGCACATACTAAGGTAATCCAATGAACCGCTTACCTGCGGAAGCATAGTGGCTATGGTCTGCCAACGTGCCGCATGCTGCTGTTTCTCCTCTAACGATGCGTTCTGAAGTGAACGGTTATGGTCAACAGCATACTCAACAGCATCTCTTAAAGATATGCTCAGTGTTTTAGGATTTGCCCCCGATGTGTTTTCCTGAGCAATAATCGGAAGCGTAAAAGCAACCCCTACTAGTGCAAACAAAAATCTTCTCATCATTTTATCTTATTTTTTCTGTTCGTAATACTTTAAACCTTTTTCATTGCAGAATATGCGTACACATGTATCTGCTCTAAAATCTATTATCTCATTCTTAGAAATATTATGGTCTTTTTCAAGTTGGTCTGTTGACAACACCGCTATATTATATATGTAGTCCAAATAAATGCTGTCCAAGGTAACATTAGCCAACTCTTCTCTATACAGACCATCTTTTACACCTTTTAAGATATTATCCAATATATATTTTTTTATAGCATCTTTTTTAGAGTTTAGAAATTCATTATAAATATCGGGGTAATATTTAATAAGGTCACGAATAAACTTTTCATGTTTCATAGTTCTGGCTTTCAGCATTGGATGACGATATGCCAGAATCATATCTATTGAATTGTAACTTGCAAACATTTTGGAATATTCCTTATCCTCCACCATGTTCTTCTCTGAAATGCTCTTTAGTACAAGCATTATAAGCTCCTCTTTTTGACGGAATTCAGTATAAAATGTCTTTTTTGATATGTGCAGTTGATTGCAAATATCATCAATACTTACACTGCGGATTCCGTAATTCAGAAACTCTGATTCAGCCGTTTTTAGTATGTTTTGACGCAGATTTTCCATAATGCACATACAAATATAGCACAACATTACTAATGTTGTATGTTTTTGGAAACTTTTTTACTTTAATAGTTTCCAAGTGTAGTAATTTTGTAATGCTATTGTAACAATTTTGTAACAATTGACACTTTTTCCTCGTCAGCAGTTGAGTAGTCAATCCAATTTATGTGGAAACCACGCTTCTCCATACCACGGAACCAAGTCATCTGACGTTTGGCAAACTGGTGTATGGCTATTTCAAGCAGTGAGAACATATCATTATATGTAAGTTTGCCAAGCAGGTATAGTGTTATATATTTATACTCCAAACCATAACTGATAAGAGCCTCCGTTTTTACACCACTATCTATGAGACCCTTAACCTCATCAACCATTCCGTTTTCAAGGCGAGACTTCAAACGCTCTGTAATACGGTTTCTGCGGCTCTCCCTATCTATATCAATTCCAATTATAAGGCTGTCAATAGGTTTTACATCTTCAGACTCCTTAAACTCATATCCTTTAAGCACAGACTCAATGTAAAGCCCTGAGCCACCGCAGAGTATTGGCTGCACCCCTCTTGATACGATATCATGGTATGCTTTATGAAAGTCCTTCTGATACTCAAAGATATTGTACTGCTCACCAGCATTACGAATATCTATAAGGTGATACGGAATTTTATGCCCATCTACGGTGTAGTCCTCCAAATCCTTGCCTGTACCTATATCCATACCCCGATATACCTGTCGGGAATCGGCACTGATAATCTCTCCGCCCAATTCAGCGGCTAACTTGCAAGCAAAAGAGGTCTTACCGCTTGCCGTTGGACCTAATACAGTAATTAGTGGACATACATCATACATCATACATCATACATCATACATCATACATTATACAGCCTTTCCTGCGCGGCACGCACATTGGCATCGTCAAGGTAGTCATCGTAGTTCTCCACCTTATCTATAATGCCGTTAGGTGTAAGCTCTATAATACGGTTACAAACGGAACTTATGAACTCATGGTCATGCGATGCCATTAGCACATTGCCCTTAAATGATTTCAGAGAGTTATTGAACGCCTGAATTGACTCCAAGTCAAGGTGGTTGGCAGGAGAATCAAGCACCATACAGTTGGCGTTTTTAAGCATCATACGTGAAATCATGCAACGCATTTTCTCACCACCCGATATAACGCTTGCCTTTTTGTAAATCTCCTCACCTGCAAACAGCATTCTGCCAAGATACCCTCTTACAAATGATTCTGTAGTATCGGGTGAATATTGGCTTAACCAATCCACAAGGCTCATATCAGTATTAAAGAAACTGGAATTATCAAGAGGCAGGTATGCACTTGTAATGGTTTGCCCCCATTTAAAAGTGCCTGCATCAGGTGTAGCTCCGTTACAAATTATCTCAAAAAGAGCAGTCATTGCACGTGGGTCACGTGATACAAACGCAATTTTATCATCTTTCTCCACATTGAAGTTCAAATCCTTGAACAGCGTAACCCCATCAACCGATGCAGCCAAGCCCTTAACCTCAAGTACCATATTGCCAGGCTCACGCTCTGGGGTGAATATAATACCAGGATATTTACGTGTGGAAGGCTTGATTTCCTCAATATTAAGTTTTTCAAGCATCTTACGGCGGCTTGTAGCCTGCTTAGACTTTGCAACATTGGCACTGAAACGGCGGATGAACTCCTCCAACTCCTTCTTTTTTTCCTCTGCCTTCTTATTCTGCATCTGCTGTTGGCGTAGTGCAAGTTGGCTTGACTCATACCAGAATGAGTAGTTTCCGGCAAACATCTGAATCTTACCGTAATCTATATCTATAGTGTGGGTGCTTACTGCATCAAGGAAGTGGCGGTCATGTGATACCACAAGCACAGTATTCTCATAATCAGCCAAATAATTCTCAAGCCAGCGTATTGTATCTATATCAAGGTCATTGGTAGGCTCATCAAGAAGCAGGTTATCGGGTTTACCAAACAATGCACGTGCAAGTAGGATACGCACCTTCTCCTTACCACTCATATCTTTCATAAGGGTGTAGTGGAACTCCTCTTTTATACCCAAACTGCTAAGCAGCGATGCGGCATCACTCTCTGCGTTCCAACCGTCCATCTCGGCAAACTGCTCCTCCAATTCAGACGCACGTATGCCGTCCTCCTCTGTAAAATCCTCTTTTGCATAGATGGCATCTTTCTCCTCCTTAACTTTCCAAAGTTTATCGTGACCCATCATCACCGTATCTATTACGGTAAACTCATCAAACTCAAAGTGGTCCTGTTTCAAGACCGAAAGACGCTCATTATGCCCAAATGTTATGGTACCCCTTGTAGGCTCCAA